>JAXHVM010000024.1 GCA_034189185.1 Deferribacterota bacterium | reverse complement strand
GATATATTAATAGTAAGAAAAACTGTTGAGGTAAATAAAAGTATCAGTAAATAGAGGGCATTTAATTTTTTATTATTATTAATTATGTAAAGGTAGAGAATATATCCTGAGAATAAAGATATAATAGGTCCTATGAAAGGAACTATAAAGCAAGATAAAAATAAAATATAACTGAATATGGGATACAAAGCATAATTTTTCATTATGTTTAATCTAGGCTTATTTATTTCTTATTATCCTGAATATTAGCGATCGTTGCCTGCATTAGTGCAACTACATTGTAGGAAGATTCATTTACAGAAAACGCTCGAACTTCACCGGTGCAAACTGTGAGGGACTTTCCCGTATTCTGCACCTTCCCTACTGCTAAGAATCGTTTACCCAGCGCAGGTTTTAGAAAATTTATCTTGAACTCAACGGTCAATACCTCATAGCCCTTTGGTAGTTTCGTTAGAGCTGCGTAGCCACAGGCGCTATCAACTATGCTAGTAATGGCGCCGGCATGTAGGAAACCATGCTGTTGTATAAGATGCTTGGAAAAGGGCAACCCAATATGCACCTCACCATCCGCCACCATAGCTAATTTTGCACCAAGGGTTTTCATCATATCTTGTGAGGCAAAGCTGATGTCGATCAGTTGTTGAATGTTGCTCATGGTTTGTTCTTATCCAAAGCTAATATAGAAATATTAATTTACTTTCTTAAGGTAAAGGGTAGTAGAGCCAGTATACGAGCTTTTTT
The DNA here is from genome assembly GCA_034189185.1 of Deferribacterota bacterium. Classification (NCBI taxonomy): domain Bacteria; kingdom Pseudomonadati; phylum Deferribacterota; species Deferribacterota bacterium. The sequence goes on along the minus strand of JAXHVM010000024.1, from coordinate 16,623 downwards.
AATTGCTGTGGCAAGCTTTCTTTGATGCTTTGCGCATGCCCCTGTTATTCTTCTAGGCAATATTTTTCCTCGTTCAGATATGTATCTCTTTAAAAGCTCTGTATCTTTATAGTCAACGTCAATTTTATCAGCACATAGCCTACATTCTCTTTTTTTTGGAAAGGGTTTCCTTAATTCCATTTAACCTCCTTATTATTATATTATTAAAAGGGTATGTCCTCTTCGTTAATACCCATATCGCTAGTTATATTATCATTATTAGTTGGTGAATTATCTTTTCTCCATACTAATTGTAAATTTTCTGCTATAACCTCATGTTTGCCTCTTTTAACCCCATCTTGTTCCCATGTTCTATATGAGAGTCTCCCCTCTACTAAGAGAGATATGCCCTTTGTCAAAAATTCACTTGCAAATTCAGCTGTCTTTCCAAAGGCTACAATATCAATAAAACAAGTTTCTTCTTTCAATTCATTATTTTGTTTGTAACGCCTATTAACGGCTAGGCCAAATTTTGTTATAGGTGTATTTGATCCAGGAAGATACCTTGTTTCTGGATTCCTTGTTATATTACCTAACAATATTACTTTATTTAAAAAACCCATATTATTCCTCTTTAATATTTGTTGTTTCTTCTTTTTGATTATCGCTTTTGTCAATATTTAAATTTTCTTTTCTTTCATTAAGTCTCGTTGTTAAAAATCTCAATATATTCTCATTAAGATTTAATCTTCTTTCTAATTCTTTTGGTATGCTATATTTTGAGGATATGTATTTAATATAATAATATATTCCATCGTTTTGCTTGTCAATATCATAGGCTAATTTCTTTCTGCCCCATTTCTCCTCTTTTAATATTTGACAATCATTTTTTTCTAGATAATCTTTAACTTCATTGTAAATTGACTCTGAAGCATCATCTGTTAGATTAGCCCTAGTGATTAATATTGTTTCGTAAACTCTCATAATACCTCCTTATGGTTAAAGCAATATATTTTTATATATTGCAAGGAATTTAAGTATATATGCATAATATTTTATATTGATTATGTCAATAATAATATTTAATATAACTAAAAAATTATGGAAAAAATTTTTAATGTAGATTCTGATGAAAGTATATCAAGATTAGATGTATATTTAGCAGATAGGACTGGTAGGTCAAGGAGTTTCTGCCAAAACTTAATAAAAAGAGGCTATGTAAAATTAAATGGTAAAAGGCTGTTAAAAGCATCATATCAGGTAAAGGTTAGTGATAAAGTGGTAGTTGAAATACCAGAAAAAAAACCATATTCACTAATGTATGAACCGGCAGATATCCCAATTATATTTGAAAATGATTATTATTTAATTATAAATAAGCCACCTGGCTTAGTAGTGCATCCAGGTGATGGAAATCTAAACCATACATTAGTTCATGCTTTGTTGAATAAATTCGATAATTCTTTTAAAGAACATGACATAAGGCCTGGTATAGTTCATAGATTAGATAAAGATACCTCTGGTATTATGATAGTTGCAAAGAGTGAGAATAGCAGGCAAATGTTGATTGAATTGTTTAAGAGTAGGAAGATGAAAAAAATATACCATTCTCTTTGTATAGGAAACCCCCCTAATGATGAGTGGTTAATAGATGCAAATATAGGTAGGGATGTAAAAGAAAGAAAGATAATGACAGTTACTGAGAATGGTAAAAGGTCTATTACTTTTGTAAAGGTGATAAAAAGGTTTGATGATATTTTTTTAGCTGAAATTAAGCCATTAACTGGGAGGACGCATCAGATTAGGGTTCATATGAAACATTGTGGTTTTCCTATAGTTGGGGATAAAACTTACGGTAATAAGAAGACCAAAAAATTTAATATTGATAGACAAGCATTACATGCGCATTCGTTGGAATTTTTTGATCCCTTTTATAAGATACATAGAAAATTTATTGCAGATTACACAATGGATTTTATGAAATTATTAAATAATTATAGAATAGTTTAAAAAACATAAAATATAAAAAACATATTGACATTGTATACAATCTTTGTTATACACTAAAAAGAATAATATATTAATTGTATGAGGGAAGAGAATGTATAGCTCATATTATGCTGTGTTCTTGTTGTTTTTGGTAGCAGTATTTATTGGTTTAATTATGGCTTATATTGGTGTAATTGTAAGACCTGATAAGCCAGATAAAATAAAATACGATGTATATGAATGCGGGGTTCCAGTATTTGGTGATGCAAGAAAAAGGTATAATGCGAAATTTTATATTGTAGCAATGTTGTTTGTAATCTTTGACGTTGAAACTGTTTTTTTGTTTCCCTGGGTCGTATCCTTTGATGTGTCTGGTTTATTGGGTTTATCAGCGGTATTATTATTTATTGCAATCTTAGTAATAGGATTTTTTTACGAATGGTCAAAAGGAGCGTTTGAATGGGATTAATAGATAATAAACTACCAGAAAACATATTAACCACAACAGTGGATAATGTTATCAACTGGGGAAGAAAGTCTTCAATATGGCCTGTAACCTTTGGTCTTGCATGTTGTGCTATTGAAATGATGGCTTGTGGTGCAGCTAAGTATGATTTTGATAGATTTGGGATAATCTTTAGAGCATCCCCAAGGCAGGCTGATTTAATGATTGTAGCAGGAACAGTAACAAGAAAGATGGCACCTACTGTTAAGAAGGTTTTTGATCAGATGCCAGAGCCAAAATGGGTTATTGCAATGGGTTCATGCGCAACGAGTGGTGGTCTTTATAACACATATTCAACTGTTCAAGGCGTTGATGATGTTATTCCAGTGGACTATTATATACCAGGTTGTCCCCCAAGACCTGAAGCTCTTTATGATGCTATATTTGCACTGCAAAAGAGAATAATGGGAGAAAAGGTTGTTAGAAAGTGAGGGAGTATATGAACTTTGATGAGATTTGTAACGTTATAAGAAAGGATATTACAGAAGATTTTACTAGCTATGTTCAGTTTGGATGTAATTTTTTAGTTACTAGTAGAAATTGTTTTAAAGATATAATTAAAAAGTTAAGAGATAGTTTTACCTTTGAATATCTTGTTGATATTGTTGGGGTTCACTATCCAGATAATTCAAAATATCCCTTTGAGGTTGTTTATAACCAATATTCAATTACTAACAATATAAGGGTTCTATTAAAAGTCCCTTTAAAAGATGAAAATATAGAAACAGTGACAGATCTATATAAATCAGCTATGTTTTTAGAGAGAGAGCAATACGATATGGTTGGTATAAAATTTATAGGACATCCAGATTTGAGACGTATTTTAATGCCTGATTTTTTCAAAAAACACCCCCTTAGGAAAGATTTTGATCTTAAAGATAGAAGTTGGTATAACGACGCAGATGAGCAGGGTTTAGGCATTAAATATAAAAATTTGTAGAGGTCTTTTGATGAGAGAAACATTAACTGAGAATAGAAAAGAAGGTAAGTTTGGCGAAACAATAACAATTAATATGGGTCCACAGCATCCAAGTACTCATGGTGTGCTTAGGCTTATATTAGATTTGGACGGTGAGGTTATAATTGATGCTAAACCTGATATAGGCTATCTTCACAGGGGTGTGGAGAAGCTCGCTGAAAATAGGATGTACCATCAGTTTATACCCCTAACTGATAGGATGGATTATGTAGCTTCTCTTTCAAGTAATTTGGCCTATTGTTTAGCTGTTGAGAAATTTTTTGATTTGAAGATCCCTGAGAGGGCTGATTATCTTAGAGTTATATTTGCAGAGCTTGCAAGGATAGCTAGTCACTTAGTATGGCTTGGTACACACGCGTTAGATATAGGTGCTATGACAGTATTTTTATACTGTTTTAGAGAAAGAGAGATGGTTTTAGATCTCTTTGAGATTGCAACAGGCCAGAGAATGACTAGTTCATGGGTAAGAGTGGGGGGTATTAGAGAGGATGTCCCACAAGAATTTATTGATAAAGCTTATGAATTTGTGAATATATTTGAAGATAGAATAAATGACTATAAGACACTACTTCTAAAGAATAGGATATGGCTTAAGAGAACAAAAGGTATTGGCGTATTATCAAAAGAGGATGCGTTAAGTTATGGCACAAGTGGTCCTATAATGAGGGGCTCTGGCATAAAATATGATGTTAGAAAATTTGAACCCTATTGCGCTTATGATAAGATGGACTTTGAAATTCCCTGTTATGAGGATGGTGATGTATATGCCAGGTATCTTGTTAGATTAGAGGAAATGAGGCAGTCTAGAAGAATTGTTAAACAAGCATTAGACAATTTGCCAGATGGACCTATTATGACTGATGACCCGAGGGTTGGAATACCTTCTCATGAAGAAGTATATACGAGAATGGAGGCGTTAATAAGAAGATTTTATTTAATGTCTAAAGGATTTACTCCTCCTAAGGGTGAAGTCTATGCATCAATTGAGAGCACAAAAGGTGAGCTTGGTTTTTATATAGTATCTGATGGTAGTGAAAAACCTTATAGACTAAAAGTTAGAGCTCCTTCTTTTGTTAATTTAGGGGCTGTACCTGCTATGAGCAAAGGTTATATGGTGGCTGATATGGTTGCTGTTATTGGTAGCATTGATATAGTTTTAGGTGAGGTTGATAGGTAGGGGGTTATAATGTCTGAGGTTCAAGCAAAAGAAGAAAAACAGATTGATCTTAGTGAGATTGATAGAATATGTAAGGAGTTTAAAGATACTGAAGGGGCGACAATACCTATTTTACAACGTGTACAAGATTACTATGGTTATTTATCAAAAGAGATGGTAGAGAGAATTGCCGATAATTTAAATAAGTCACCTCATCAAATATACGGGGTTTTAACCTTTTATTCTCAGTTTTATACTGAGCCAAGGGGTAAATATATAATAAGGGTGTGTAGAGGTACTGCATGCCATGTAAAAGGTTCAAAGAGAATATCAGAAGTTGCAAGTGAGGAATTTGGTGTAAAACCAGGTGAAACATCGAAAGATTTGAATTTTACACTTGAGGAAGTTTCATGTATAGGTGCTTGTGGAATGGCGCCTGTAATGGTTGTAAACGATAAGACCTATGGTAATTTAACCCCTGAAAAAGCAAGGAGTATATTTAAAGATTATGTTAAAAAAGCTAAAGGGGCATAATAACTATGACAACAAATAGTGTTGAGTTAACTAATAGCATTGAATTAACTGAAGTACATGTGTGTGTGGGAACAGCAGGAGTAGCTTCAGGTGGCTTTGAAGTTTTAGATGCTTTTGCAAAAGAGTTTGAAAAAAGAGGGTTAGATAAAGCAACAGTTAAAGAGCGTAATTGTAAGGCAAAAAGGACAGGGTGCAGGGGTCTATGCGCAAGGGATGTATTAGTTGATGTATTGATTCCAGGTGAGGAGCCAGTTACATATGAACATGTAACACCTGATATAGTTCCTGATATAGTAGAGAAACATATTTTAGGTGGCGAGATAGTAAAGAAATATGCTGCCAAGAAAGATTATTATGAATTTCTAACAAGTCAAAATAAGAATGTCTTGCAGATTTGTGGGAAAGTAGACCCTGAAGATATTGATGATTATATAGGGTTTGGCGGTTATACAGCTATAAAAAAAGTTTTAGACACTATGAAGCCAGATGAAGTTATTGAAGAAGTGAAACAATCTGGTTTAAGAGGGCGCGGTGGAGCTGGCTTTCCAACGGGTGTTAAGTGGGGGTTTTGTAGGAAGTCTCCAGGTGATCTAAAATATTTAGTGTGTAATTCTGATGAGGGTGATCCTGGTGCATTTATGGATAGATCGATAATAGAGGGTAACCCTCATTGTGTTATAGAGGGGATGTTAATTGCTGCTTATGCCATAGGATGTAGTGAAGGCTATATTTATTGTAGAGCAGAATATCCATTGGCTATAAAAAGAGTGAAAATTGCTTTAAAGATTGCTGAAGAAAGGGGATATTTAGGTGAAAATATATTAGGTAGTAATTTTAGTTTTAAGATACATTTAAAAGAGGGAGCAGGTGCCTTTGTGTGTGGTGAGGAAACTGCTCTTTTAGCTTCTATTGAAGGTCAAAGAGGTATGCCTAGACCGAGACCCCCTTTTCCAGCTGTAAAGGGTTTGTGGGGGAAGCCAACTAATGTTAATAATGTTGAAACATTGGCAAATCTGCCTTTGGTAATAAATAGGGGGGCTAAATGGTTTAACTCTATAGGAACAGAGAGATCAAAGGGTACAAAGATATTTGCCTTAGCTGGAAAAGTCAAGAATACTGGCCTTGTTGAAGTTCCAATGGGTATTACGTTAAAGGATTTAATATATAAAGTTGGTGGGGGTATCCCTAAAAGAAGAAAATTTAAGGCTGTGCAATTAGGTGGTCCCTCTGGTGGATGTCTTCCAGAAGCATTGCTTGATACACCAGTTGATTTTGATTCCCTTGTGGCTTCAGGTGCAATGATGGGTTCTGGTGGTGCAGTTGTAATGGATGATACTAATTGTATGGTTAATACAGCAAAATTTTTCCTTACTTTCACACAAAGGGAGTCTTGTGGAAAGTGTGTGCCATGTCGAATTGGGACAAAGGTTATGTTAGATATATTAGACAGGATAACAAAGGGTGAGGGAAGAGATGGAGACATAGAGTTATTGCTTGATCTTGCCCAGGATATAAAGACTTCATCTCTATGTGGTTTGGGTCAAACTGCCCCTAATCCTGTGCTAACAACTATTCGTTATTTTAGAGAGGAATATGAAGAGCATATATATAAAAAAAATTGCCCAGCGAAGGAGTGTTCAGATTTAATAGACTTTGTTGTATCCAATGAGCGATGCAAGAAATGTGGTATATGTTTTAGAGTTTGCCCTGTAAATGCAATAACATGGGAGAAGGGTAAACCCGCATATATTGATAAATCAAAATGTGTTAAGTGTAGGGAGTGTATAGTAAACTGTCCATTTAATGCTATTGACTAAATTCGGGAGTATTTTAAATGATTGAATTAAAGATAGAAGGAAAAATAGTCAAAGTAGAAGAAGATTGCACAATATTGGAAGCTGCCTCTAAAGCAGGCATATATATTCCAACTTTTTGTCATCATAAAATGTTAGCACCCTTTGGGGCCTGTAGAGTTTGTCTTGTAGAGGTAAAAGGATCTCCAAAGTTGTTTACTGCTTGCACAACACCAGTTAGCAATGGAATGGAAGTAATAGTCAATTCAGATAAACTAAAAAAGATTAGAAAATTAGTGTTAGAGTTATTATTAGTACACCATCCATTAGATTGCCCTATATGTGATAAAGGTGGAGAGTGTACATTGCAGGATTTGACGTATGAATTTGGTGTTTCAAAGGTAAGGTTTGACGCAGCACCTAAAGATACACCAGCTGATCATTCAAACCCATTTATTGAGAGGGATGTTGATAGGTGTGTTTTGTGTGGTAAATGTGTAAGAATTTGTGATGAGGTTGTAAATATTCAAAATATATGTTTCATAAATAGGGGTACAGATACCTATGTTGGAACAGCTTTTGATCAACCATGGCACTGCGAGTATTGTGGTCAATGTATGAGTGTATGTCCTGTTGGATCTCTCAATAATAAAATTTATTTATTTAAGAATAGACCGTGGAAGCTAAAAGATACATATTCGATTTGTGGCTATTGTTCTTGTGGTTGCACTATAGTTATTGATCATGAGAAAGACGAGGTTTTTCGTATTAAAGAAGACGTAGATGCAGGTATAAATCATGGTTTTCTATGTGTAAAGGGTAGGTTTGGCTATGAATTAATAAATAGTTCACTGAGAAAGGAAAATGCTATTATAATTGAAGGCGAAAGAAGAAAGGAAGTAAGTGCAGATGAAGCCATTAAAAATGCACATAATAGGCTTGATTACACTGTTAAAAAATATGGTAGTGATTCTATAGCATTTTATATTTCACCAAGACTAACAAATGAAGAAGCCTTTTTAGCACAGAAATTAGCAAGGGAATGTTATAAAACAGAGAATGTTTATTCCTCTGAAAGTGGTAATTTTCTGCCTGAGGCAACCCTTGAAGATGTGGAAAAAAGTGATGCAATTGTGGTATTTAATGTAGATGTCACTGAATCAAACCCAATATTAGGCTATGCAGTAAGAAGAGCTTCAAGGGCAGGCGCCTTTTTGAGTGTATTTTATCCAAGTTATACTGCCCTAGAAAGGGTTGCAAAGGAATTTGTTATAGGCAAACCTGATGAAATATATGAAAAATTTGATAAGTTACTTTTATCAGATAAAGAGGATGCTTCTATAGCAAAAATTTTAAAAGGTGCAAAACAACCTATATTAATATATGACCCTTATAGCCCATATGACCCTTATTATGTGAAAAAATTAAAAGATAAGTTTCCGCTTGTAAAGTTGTTGCCTGCAAAGCTCAAGAATAATTCTCAAGGGATTGTTGATATGGGTTGTATCAATGGATTGGGGCCTGCTTATAATGAAAGAAAAAAAACAAAAGATATAGTTAATGCCTTAAAAAGTGGCGAAATTAAGGCGTTAATAGTATTTGGTGAAAATCTTGTGGTAAATCCAAAATTTACTGATTTTCACAATTTAAAGAAAACACTGGAATTTATGTTTGTAACTGACCCTTTTAAAAGTGAGACTGCAAGATTAGCTGATATTTACGTACCAGTTTTACTATATGCTGAAAAGGAGGGCTCTTTTACAAATTTAGAGGGTAGGGTGCAAAGCTTAAAACCTGCAGTTAGAAAAGACAAGTTTTCTGATTTAGATATAATAATCAAGCTTTTCTCGTTGGCAGGAAATAGTGAAATAGGAAATATAAAAAGTATAGGAGAAGTAAGGAATATTATAGAAAGTGAAAATATTTTATATAAAAATATAAATTGGAATAACAATTTAATTAAGTATCCTTATAGCATTAAGGGTGATTTCAAAAAGTTTGATAAGAGTTTTAAAAATACCTCAAATTTTATACTTTACCCTGAGACTTCTAGATTGCATTCAGGTACTTTTACAAGATGGTCAGAAGACTTAAGTAAGGTGTATGGTAAACCTATTTTGCAAATTAACCCAGAGGATTGTAAAAAACTTAATTTGAATGATGGCGATATTGCAACAATCCAGAAAGGGAATGTTAGTGGATCATTTAAATTATCAGTTAATAAGAGTTTAACGAAGGGTTTATTAACTTTACCTAGTAACTATGTTGAGACAGCTCCTTTCTTTAAGGAAGGGCCCTATGTTGAAGTGGAGTTAAAAAAAGTAGCTATGAATACAGTTGGGGAGTAGATAATGATTGTGACAACTATAATATTGCTAGTAAAAATACTTGTAATAGTAACAATTGTTTTACTTGCAGTTGCCTATTTGACTTATGCAGAAAGGAAGGTTGTTGGACATATGCAGGCAAGGTTAGGCCCTACACATGTTGGTTGGAAGGGATTATTACAGCCTATAGCAGATGCCGTTAAATTAATAGCAAAAGAAGATATAGTGCCTTCAATGGTAGATAGGCCAGTTTATATAATAGCCCCTATTATTTCTATGACTTGTGTGTTGGCAGCATTTGCTGTTATACCTTTTAGTGATACAATAACAGTTTTAGGTTATACAATACATCCCTATATAGCAGATTTAAATATTGGGATACTTTATATATTAGCATTATCATCGGTAGGGACATATGGTATTATAATGGCTGGTTGGGCATCAAATTCTAAATATGCACTCCTTGCATCACTTAGAACATCTGCACAGATGATTAGTTATGAAACTGCCCTTGGTTTATCCCTTATAGGTCCATTACTATTAGCTGGCTCATTGAACATGAAAGAGATAGTTTTAGCTCAAGAACACTTGTGGTTTATTGTGCCTCAAATATTAGCCTTTGTTATATTTTTATTGGCAGCCTTGGCTGAAACAAATAGGATTCCCTTTGATCTACTTGAAGCCGAACAGGAATTAGTTGCTGGTTTTGTAATTGAGTATGCTAGTATGAAATTTGCTCTATTCTTTTTGGCTGAGTATGCTCATATGATATTGGCGGCGTGTATTGCCACAGTCTTATTTTTAGGTGGGTGGTATGGACCATTTTTGCCAGGTATTCTATGGTTTTTTATAAAGGTGTTGTTTATAATATTTATTTATCTCTGGTTAGAATCAACACTGCCAAGGCTTAGGTTTGACCAATTAATGGTTTTTGGTTGGAAGGTATTAATTCCACTGGCACTTGTTAATATTGTTATAACTTCTATTGTTATGTATATAATTTAGAGGGGTCGATAATGAAGGTAAAGTTTAGGAGAAATTTATTTGATGTATTGCTTTTTACTGAGATATTTCAAGGTCTATATGTAACATTAAAACATTTCTTTAGTAAACCTGTGACTGAAATGTATCCCTATAGAAAACCTAGGATATATCCACGCTTTAGAGGTATTCATTATATGAAGACTAATGAGAAAGGTGAACCTAAATGTGTTGGGTGTTATTTATGTGCTAGGATTTGTCCATCAGAGTGTATAGATATAGAAACAGATGCTGGTCCTAAAGGTGAAAGAATGGTTAGAAAATATCATATAGACTTATCAAGATGTATATATTGTGGTTTTTGTGAAGAAGCTTGTCCTGTTGATGCAATTCACATGGGGAATAAATATAATACAGTAAATACTAATAGGGATAAATATATTGTTAATATGAAAGCCCTTGTTGACAATTATAAGGGGGATAATTAATTATGGAAAAATTAGCATTTTATTTGCTATCAATAATAATTTTAGTTTCCTCAATATTTATGATTACTAGGAGAAATTTAGTTCATTCAATATTATGGATGTTATTAACTTTTTTCTGTGTAGCTGGCATATTTATTCAGCTAAATGCTGAATTTATCGCAGCAATACAGGTAATTGTATATGCTGGGGCAATATTAGTATTATATTTGTTTGTAGTGATGCTGCTAAATCCTAAGGCTACAGGTGTTGTAAAGGTTCATTTAAGTTCTAGTATAATTGTTTTTGTAATATTAATATTAGTTGTTCAAATTATGATAGCGATTGGCAGTATAAGGTATCTAGGAGAGAAAGGTCAAATAACGGCAGAAAAAATAGCAGAGGTTGGTAATGTAAAGCTATTTGGAGGCGAGCTATTTACTAACTATGTTGTGCCTTTTGAAATTGCAGCAGTAATGCTTTTAATTGCCATGATTGGAGCAATAGTTATAGCTTTAAGAAAATAAGGGGTGATAGATGACTTTAGAGCATTATTTAGTATTAAGTGCAGTTATTTTTGGTATTGGAATGGCAGGGGTTTTATTGAGGAGAAACCTAATAATTATTTTTATATCCTTAGAGCTAATGTTAAATGCTGTTAATATTAATTTGGCAGCTTTTTCAAAGTATCTAAACCTAATATCTGGTGAGGTATTTATTATATTTATTATGGCTGTTGCTGCAGCTGAAGCTGCTGTTGGTTTAGCTCTTATTGTGTCACTATATAGAAATAAACAAACTATAGATTCTGAAGCATTCAAAATATTAAAGTGGTAAGGGTGTGCATATGTTAGAATTATGGATTATACTATTTCCTGTAATAGGTATTGTTATTAATGGGTTGTTTGGAAGAAAATTCATAAGAAAGAAGGCTCATATTGTATCTGTTGGAGCTGTTTTGTTATCTCTTCTCTTATCTTTAATTGTTTTTTTCAAGGTATGCTCAGGATATAGGGCTGATATTATTTATTATAATTGGGTGATTGCTGAGAATATTGTTATACCTTTTGGGATTTTAATTGACCCCCTTTCAGCTATTATGTTAATTGTTGTTACCTTTGTTGGCTCTATGATTCACATATATTCTATAGGATATATGGCTCATGACGAGGGATATCATAGATTTTTCACATATTTTTCAATATTTATAACATCAATGCTTATATTAGTCTTAGGAAATAACTTTTTTATGTTATTTGTTGGTTGGGAATTAGTTGGTTTGTCTTCTTATTTATTAATTGGTTTTTGGTTTGAAAGAGAATCAGCATCTTTTGCCGCTAAAAAAGCCTTTATAACAAATAGGATTGGGGATTTTGGTTTTTATGTTGGTGTATTGTTAGTTATTTTTACTTTTAAGTCATTGACCTATGATAATGTTTTTAACTCTGAGTTAATTTTGGAAGCCAAAAATACAATTTTTAATATCTTTGGCTTTAATGTAAATTTGTTAGAGTTAATGACCCTTGGTTTATTTTGTGGTGCTATTGGTAAATCAGCCCAGTTTCCATTGCACGTATGGTTGCCAGATGCCATGGAGGGCCCAACACCAGTATCAGCACTAATTCACGCAGCAACAATGGTAACCGCTGGTGTTTATATGGTAGCCCGTTGTAATCCGCTTTTCAGCGAAGCTGTTATGACCAGTAATGTTATAGTCTTTGTTGGGGCATTGACTGCCCTTATCGGTGCAACAATTGGTATTACACAGTTTGATTTAAAGAGAATTTTAGCTTATTCAACTGTAAGCCAACTTGGTTATATGATTATGGCAACAGGTACAGGTGCTTATATTGCAGGTATTTTTCATCTATTTACCCACGCTTTCTTTAAAGCTTTATTATTTTTATGCTCTGGTGCTGTTATGCATGCAATGCAAGATAATTTAGATATTAGGTTAATGGGAGGTTTGAAGAAAAAGTTACCAATTACTTTTTGGACATATTTAATTGGATGCTTAGCAATATCAGGTATACCACCATTTGCAGGTTTTTTTAGTAAGGATGAGATTTTAGCGCAAACCTTTGCCTCAGGGCATATATTTGCATGGTTTATTGGTGTTATTGTTGCTTTTATGACTGCATTTTATATGTTTAGATCCTTTTATGTTGTATTTCTTGGAGAGCCAAGGGATAAACACTTGTATGATCATGCCCATGAAGCACCAAAGACCATGACATTTGCACTTATTGTACTAGCATTTATGTCGGTTATTGCAGGTGGGTTAGTTGGTATTCCTTTAGAGCATGGGTTTATACATAGCTTTTTAGCACCTGTTTTAATTCCAGAACATTTACATATACCACATTTAGTAGAGGGAGTATCTATTTCGCTTATGGTAATCTCCATTATTTTGGCGTTAGCTGGCTTATCACTAGCAACTCTTTTATATGTTTACAGAAGAGATTTACCTGATAAAATCGCAAAAGCCTTTAGGCCAATATACAAGTTTGTATTTAATAAATGGTATTTTGATGAGCTTTATGGTGCTTTAATAGTAAGGCCTATTGTTTACTTATCAGAGGCAATATGGTTCGCTTTTGATATACACGTTATAGATTTTATAGTTAATGCATGCGGTAAAACTGCTATGTTTTTTGGAAATATATTTAAGTATATACAAACAGGAAGGATACAATCCTATATATTTACAATGGTATTTGCAACACTATTACTAATTATATTGTTTTATGCAGTTTAAGGAGGATTTATAGATGGATTATATTAGCAATCATTTATTAACTACAATTGTTTTTTTCCCAATGTTTTCTGCTTTAATTCTACTGTTATTTTTTAGAAGTGAGAGAATAACAATGTGGGGTTCTTTTATTGCTAGCCTTATTGAGTGTGTTTTTCTTATACCTCTAATGGGTAATTTTGATAAATTAAATGGTTATGTACAATTCGTTGAGAAATATGAGTGGATTAAATCTTGGGGTGTCCAATACTATTTAGGTGTAGATGGTATATCTATATTGATGGTTTTTTTAACAATATTATTAACATCAATTTCAATACTTTCCTCTTTTAAATATATTAGTATAAGAAGACGTGAGTTTTATTTATCAATGCTTGTTTTAGAAACAGCTATGTTAGGTGTTTTTGTTGCTCTTGATTTTTTCTTATTCTATATTTTTTGGGAAGCAATGCTTATCCCAATGTATCTAATAATCGGTGTATGGGGTGGCGAAAATAAAATCTATGCTGCCATAAAGTTCTTTATTTATACATTGGCAGGCTCCTTGTTTATGATGATTGCGATAATTGCAGTATATTTGAAACATATAGATATGTTCAATGAGGCAACCTTTGACATGCTAAAATTATCAAGTGTATCTTATCCAGTTACATTTCAAATATTAATATTTATTGCTTTCTTATTTGCTTTTGCAATTAAGGTTCCGATGTTTCCTGTTCACACATGGTTACCTGATGCTCACGTTGAAGCACCAACCGCTGGTTCTGTTATTTTAGCTGGTGTTTTACTAAAGATGGGTGCTTATGGTTTTTTAAGGATTAGCCTTCCAATGGCACCTGTAGCTACACTTAAATTTATTCCTTTAATTGCAATACTTTCGGTAGTTGCAATAATATATGGTGCTATGATGTCGCTAGTGCAAAAGGATATGAAAAAGTTGGTGGCCTATTCTTCTGTTAGTCATATGGGTTTTGTAACCCTTGGTATTTATACATTAAATAAAGCTGGTATTGAGGGTGGTTTATTGCAAATGTTTAATCATGGTATAATAACAGGTGCACTATTTTTGCTTATAGGTATTATTTACGAGAGAACTCATACAAGGCTTATTGCAGATTACGGTGGTGTTGCATCGAAATTACCAGTGTATGCAACAATATTTATGATTTTTACCTTTGCTTCAGTTGGTTTGCCAAGTATGGGGGCTTTTGTGGGAGAATTTCTAGTTTTTGTTGGGGCTTTTATGAGTTTTTCAAATTATGCTATAATTGCTCTTTTAGGCATTGTTTTATCTGCTTTTTATATGCTTTGGCTTTACCAGCGTGTTTTTTTTCATTCATTTAATGAAAAATTGCACAATTTAACTGACTTAAATATAAGGGAATGGATATATATGGTACCTCTAATCATTATTGTTTTTTGGGTTGGTATATATCCTGAAACATTCACTTCATACATGCATGAAAGTGTGAAATTATTAGTTAGCCATGTTAATAATATGACATTAAATGTAGCCTTAAAATAGGGAGGAATTGATGACTCAAAATATTGTATCAGTATTACCAGAATTATTGATGTTACTCTTTGGGTTTATGTTGATAATTGTTGAGATAATAACATCTAAAGAAAATAAATATACTTTAGGTTATTTTGGTATAGTATTTATATTATTTGTATTATTATTTTCTATACCTTCAAAAACGCCAATTTACGGCTTTTCTAATATGCTTGTTTGGGATTATTTCTCATATCTCTTTTTTCTTGTTTTTAGTATAGCTTTTATTTTTACAATGCTTAATTCGGTTAACTACAATGCCAGACGTATTCAGCCTAGTGGTGAGTATTACCTAATCTTATTTTTAAGTATAATTGGTATGATGTTTATGGCATCGGCTCTTGATTTAGCAGTATTTTATGTTGGTCTGGAGACAATGTCTATCTCACTTTATATATTGGCAGGTTATGAAAAGGACAATATTGAATCTAATGAAGCTGGTATAAAATATTTTATAATTGGCGCATTTTCTTCAGCTATATTTTTATTTGGATTGAGCTATATTTACGGCTATGCAGGTAGTACAAAATATCATGATATAGCCAACATGATTTTAAATAATGGTATTGATGAGTTTAATTTTAAAATTGGACTGGTTATGATGCTCGCGGGTTTTGCATTTAAAATTTCAGCCGTACCATTTCATATGTGGGCTCCAGATGTTTACACAGGTTCTCCAACTCCCATTGCAGGTTTTATGACTGTTGCTCCTAAAGCTGCTGCATTTGCTGGCCTTATTAGGTTTGCTTGGATTTCTATGGATCCAGCTCAAATCCACTGGCAGTTGTTTTTTGTTATTTTAGCTATTTTGACTATGACTTATGGTAATCTTGTTGCTCTAGTTCAAAAGAATATTAAAAGGATGTTAGCCTATTCTGCAATATCACATGCTGGTTATATGCTTGTTGCTTTTGTTGCTGCCAATGATTTAGCTTTCAAATCTATTGTTTTTTATATGATCATCTATTCATTTATGAATATTGGGGCATTTGCTGTTTTATCAATTATTGTTTCAAAAGAGAATTTACCAGATGAACATCTAGAAAATTTTGCTGGATTAGCTAAAAAGAATCCATTGATCTCACTAGCTATGTTAGTATTTATGTTTTCCTTAGCGGGGATACCTCCTTTGGCAGGGTTTGTTGCAAAATTTTATGCTTTTATGGCGGCTATTAAGGCAGGCTTTTTATGGCTTGCAATTATAGCTATCATTAATAGTGCAATTGGTTGCTATTATTATATAAGAGTTGTCTATTATATGTATTTTAAAGATGTTGAAAGAGAGGCTGAGATATCACATAGCTATAATTCTTATATATCTATATTTTGCACTTCTATTATAGTTATACTTTTAACAATATTTTCTCCAATTTTAGTCTTGTTATCGGATAAAATATCACTATTTTAATTTATATGAATAATGAAAAAACGGTTGAAGAGATACTTTTAGAAGCAAAAAGAAAAGAAGAGCTAGCATACGATTTTTATAGCAAACTTATAAATTATGTAAAAGATTTGGGCACTAAAGCTATGATTAAGGAATTAGCTGAAGAGGAAAGGAAGCATAAAGATATATTAGATGATATATTAAAAAAGAAAGATATTT
>JAXHVM010000023.1 GCA_034189185.1 Deferribacterota bacterium | reverse complement strand
CTTTTTTAAAATTATAAACAACTTTTTATTTAAGTCAATAACAATATTTAATTAAACTTGGGAGCTATCAAAAAATCTATATAGCATCAAAAAAATTGTAATCTCTGTTATCTAGGATATTCTGATATAAATTACTATTACAAATCTTAAAGAATAATCTTGCAGCTTACTTATATACAAAATTAATTTTGCTTGACATAACATTTCTTTATAATATAGTTTTAATAATTTATTAATATATTTAGGAGGTTCCTATGTTAAAAAACAGATTTGTATTATTTTTCCTATCACTTTTTGCAATATTTACAATGAGCCATGCAATATCTTATTGCCAGCAGATGGGCTCCGGCCAAGTAATTGGAAAAAGCTCTGATGTAACATGGAAGCTTTTTGGAAATCTAAAGATATATCCAACTAATGGTGCTAACATAGACTTTAATGGCAATGACACAGATATGGCCTGGATATTAGATGAGAGTGGTACAATGGATCACAATAGCATCAGAGCGGAAGCAAGATTAGGTTTTGATGTTACAGGAGCAAATTTTAATTTTATGTCGATTTTAGAAGGTGACTTTGTATTAAATGCTAATAACACTGATAGGGGATCAGGTCAACCTATGGGTCAAGCAAATAATGGTATGTCAGGCGAAGATTTTGGCATAGAGAAATTGGAGGCGGGATATGATTTCTCATATTTAAACCTACCTGTTAGGCTATCTGCAGGTTGGAATGATAAATTTTTAGATAGAACTGGCGGACTATTGTATGGTGATGATCACCCCTTTGTTGGACTCAATGGCACGGTAAAAAATGTGGACTATATGTTTCTATACATAACTATATTAGATGATATTAGTCTAGAAGATGGTGAACAACCTATATGGGATGCAGATGATTTAGATTGGAGGGTTTATACTCTAAAGCTCACCTTTCATTTACCTTTTTTAGATGCTAAATTTAGCCCCTTCTATGCATATAGCGATAATAACAACAAAAATGCAAATGTTCACTATATAGGCTTTGAAACTTATGGTAAATATAATATATTTATACCAAGAGCTGAATTTATCTATGCAACAGGTGATAAAGATGGTCTCAATGGTATGAACAATGTTGATATAAGTGCCTTTGCAAGTTTTCTATCTTTAGAGGCAGATATAAAGGAATATTTTATCCCCTACATAGGTACTTATTTTCTCTCAGGGGACGGTGATGCCGATGATGGAAAAATACATGCATTTAATGCAATTACTAACAATGCGAGATATAGTGAGGTATTTGGGATGGAGAATGCTTTCATTCACAGATGGTCACCGGTTCTAGGCTCTACATTGTATTCAAATTCTCCTGAAATGCTAGGAGGAGAGGGTTCTGGTTATGGTGGCTTAAGTGCGACAAGTTCAGCAAATAGCCCTGGTATGATAACTGCTGGAATAGGGGCAAAAGGTAAAATAGGTAAATTTAACTATAAATCACAATTTCAATATTTACTTTTTGCAAGCACTGGAGCACTTGAAGACTACTACGGTAAGGATGATATAGACAATGAAATGGGTATAATGTGGGATACAAATTTAACATACCATTTCTCAAATCATTTCTCAATTGGAGATACTTTTACTGTTTTTTCACCTGGTGATGGATACCAGGATATATGGGGAAGCGACTATGATGAAACAGCATTCTTAAACACTGTAGAGTTTGTTTGGAGTTTCTAATATGAAAAAATGCTTATTTATTTCCATTATATTTATAAGTTTTTTAAGTTATTCTGCATTATCAGCCGCAAACAAGCAAATTTATATGGATCTTATAGATCATATAAAAAATATTTATAATGAGAGTGAAGGTGAGACTTTTAATATCTTAAATTTTTATCAAAATAAACTACTAATCGAAAAAAATGGGGATATCCAAATAGGTAGCGAATTATTAATCTATAATAAAGTAAAGGATATCCCCTATTATCTAACTGATCCTATTAATGTTGCAATAATTAGAGATAAGTTAAAAGAGGGTTATGTAGCAGAGTGTATTAAAAAAATGGATAAAACTAAGAAATCACTAATAGCTTCCTATCCAGTAGATCCAATTATCTATATATCTAAAAAAGATGCCTATGATCACAGTGAACTAATAAATTTACTTGTTAAAAGCGGATTTATTGTAAATGAAATTGATAAAGCCGAAAGAAAAAAAGATATAAAAAATTATGGTATTTTATTAGAGATCAACAATTACAATGGTCATATAGAGTTTACTACTAGGTCTCTATATTTTGGAAATATATTATATAGATACCATCCTACCCCAAAAGCAAAACTGACTACTAAACACAAAGGAGTAACTCCAACAATAGTAAAAACTGATAATAGTTATACAGAAGACTATAGGGCAAGGAAAAAAATATATAAATTACCTAATGATTATTATAGATTTAGGATAGCTAATATAGATAACAAGGATGATGAGGAATTTATATTTCTAAGCTCTAACAATTTAGTAATTTACAAATTTGAACAGGGCAAATTTAAATTTTATACAGAATATAAGTTTAAAGATAACAATTTAGTGCCAGTACAATTATATACAATGGATGTAAATGCCGATAACAAAGAAGAAATAATCTTTACAACAGGAAGGGAGGTTGAAGTTTTTGGTTTTCAAGACACAGAAATAACCTCTACTATACTATCATATAAAAAAGGATCTTTAAGCCCAATAAGCGAAAAGATTTCTTACTACCTAAGAGTTATTGAAAACACAAAAGGTGAAAAGATCCTGCTTGGTCAGAAAAAAGGAGAATATAAGCCTTATGAAGGTGATATTTTACTCTTTAGTTGGGATAAAAATAATAATAATAAACTTATCAATAGAGGTGTATATAAGCAAGCTAAAAATATATATTCTATCTATCAGTTTAATTTTCTACCCAATAATATAGATAGAGTTGCTATACTTGAACCATCTAATCATATAAGGGTATACGACCTAATAACATCAAAACCTGTAAATACGCTTGAGATAAGTTTTGGTGATTTTAATATACTTCCAATAAAGATTAAATTAAAGGAAATTAAATATTTAGGGGGATTTGATAGAAAAATCACTTACAAAGAGTTTTATGCTCCAAGAAGATATGAGCTAAAACATAATATAAACAACCAGATATTTACAATTAGAAAGAGCACAACAAGTCAATTTTTTGATTTTACTAAAATGTCATTAAAGGGTGAACCAAAAGACAATATAGTAGCTGTCAGATTTGAAAACAATTACTTAAATATAGAATGGCAATCAAATGATATATATAACGAAATACTTGATTTTGCATTTTCTAATATTAAAGATAGCCCACTTTTATATATACTTGTAAAAACCTTAGATGGATATGGTATAATGCAAATAGGGTAACACCAATCAGCATATATATTAAATATATTCTATTTTATTAAAATCCATCCTGGTAATTCGCCAAAGATAACATCAAATACAGGTACTACTAAAATAAATGTTAAAATAATAACAAATATAATACCAATAATATTTAACCAAAAACCATTTTTAGCCATTTGTGGTATCGTAATATATCCAGAACCATATACAATGGCATTAGGAGGGGTAGCTACGGGAAGCATAAAAGCACATGATGCTGATATTGCAGCAGGAATGAGCAAGAGCAAAGGATTTTCCCCAAGTCCTATTGCAACAGCTGCCAATATTGGCATTAACATAGCAGTAGTTGCAGTGTTAGAGGTCATCTCCGTAAGAAAAATTACAAGTGTTGTTACTGCTAATAATAACAACCATAAAGGAGCTCCTGCTAAAAGTCCTACCTGTGAAGCAATCCATTTAGCAAGCTCAGTATCCCTTATACCAACCGCCATTGATAGCCCTCCACCAAACAATATCAGTACACCCCATGGTAATTTATTAGCCCACTCCCAATTCATAGTAAATATATTTTCATTTAATCTAATGGGGATTAAAAACAACAGTATTGCACCTGTTATTGCAATCGAACCATCGCTTATCATAGAGGGCTCAGGAAAAAACATACAAATCTGCTTTCTAAATATCCAAGAAAGTGCAGTTAACCCAAAAATTATAGCAGTATATTTTTCTCCCTTATTCATTCTACCTATTTTATTTAACTCATCTCTTATAATCTCTCTACCACCAGGTATTTTTTTTAAAGCGATAGGATTTATCATCATCAAGATGAGCCATATTGTTGGAATCATAATTAAAACTAAAGGTACCCCAACAAAAAGCCATTTATAAAAAGTTATCTGAAATCCATAGGTTTCATTTAAAAACCCTGCAAGTATAGCATTTGGTGGTGTGCCAATAAGTGTAGCAATACCACCAACAGATGCACTATAAGCGATCCCCAACATGAGATTAGTCCCAAAATTAAATTTTCCTAGTCTAAAATCAATCTTTTTATCAATGCCTTCTTTCTTCCCCTCTTCAACTACATGAAATATAATAGCAAGGCCTATTGGAAGCATCATAACTGTTGTTGCTGTATTTGAAACAAAAGCTGACAAACCAGCTGTTGCTATCATAAAACCCAACATAAGTCTCCTTGGTGAATAGCCAATTAGTCTAATTGTATTTAAGGCAATACGCCTATGTAGATTCCATCTCTGCATAGATAAGGCTATAATAAATCCCCCCATATATAGAAATATTATATCACTAGCATAGGGCACGCCTGCCTTCTTTACACCCATAATACCAAATGCTGGCATCAAAACCAAAGGCAACAAGCTAGTTGCTGGGATAGGAATAGATTCACATATCCACCAAGTTGCCATTAATATTGCAATAGCAGCCATTTTTTGAGCCTCATAAGTCATATCGGCAGGTTTTGGCATAATAAGGATTAAAAAAAACAATAGAGGGCCCAAAACCAAGCCAATCTTTTGTCTTAGGCTATACTCTGCCTCACCTTCATTATTATCATAATAACCACTGCCACCACCTTTATCATTGTTATTATTATTAAAACCCGTATCACCCCCGTTTTTTTGTGAAGCAAAATACAGATTAGAGCTTAAAATATCCTTCATAGTTAATGAACAAGTCAAGAGCTTTGGAATAAATAAAAACATTCTTTTAATTTTAAAATGTTCACTCCATAAAAAAGACATTAACTGATTATTCATATAAAACCCCTAAATTAATAATATATAGATACAATATAACTAAATTATAGATGCTTATAAAATTATTTTAGACAATAGTCATTGTTAAATCAACAAAATATATTGAATTTTTATATTAGAAAATATATATCTCAAAAAAGATGTTTTCTAAATTATCATTAAAAATAAGCAAAAAAAATAATCTCACATTTATATTACTAATAATCTTTACAATTATTATATCATTAATTGAGTTTATTGGAATCTCAGCTATTATACCCTTTATCAATATCATTACAAATGATTCAATAATTTATACAAATAAATATCTATATTATATCTATAATAAATTTGGTTTTAGTTCCAAAGAATCATTTATAATTGTATTTGGCATATTACTTGTACTATATTTTTTATTAAGGGGGATATTAAACGTTCTTCATCAATATTTAACAGCAAAATACGCTTACAGACAGTATTACAGAATGGCAGAGAAACTCTTTATCCGTTATATTAATCTAAAATACCAAGATTTTCGTTCATTAACAACTTCTACAATTAATAGATCAATAGTAAATGAGGCTATTAATAGCTCACAATATGATATCTCATTACTTACTATTGTTTCCGAAATTTTTATAGTACTTTTATTATATTCTTTATTAATATATTTTAATTTTAAGGTAACTATATTTATTACAATATTTTTTGGTCTGTTGATTGCTTTTTTATTTAGGTATATCTCAAGAAAAACTAAAGAAGCAAGTAGAATACGATCAAGGAATATAAAAAATATTTACAATGTTATATCTAATACTGTATTTAACTTTAAAATTATAAAGACTATTTCGGTTGAGCAATCTCTACATACAAAGTTTATAAACCACATTAATGCAATAGCTAATGTCTATACCCTTACCAGAACACTTAATAATATACCTAGATTGTTTTTAGAAACATTAGGTTTTAGTGTGATAATTATATTTTTTTTATATATTCTTTATTTCAATAAGGGAAATCTAAGCTATGCAATTACATTTGTTTCAGTCTATGTTATTGCTCTATATAGAATGTTACCCTCATTTACGAGAATTCTCTCAAACTACAATACCTTACAATTCAACAGCAGATCAAAAGAGATAATTAAAGCTGAATTAAATAGACCAGTAGAGCTACTTGGTAATAACGATATCACTTTTAATCATAGTATAGACATTATAAATATTAGCTTTTCTTATTCAAAGAATAAGCCTATTTTAAAAAATGTTAATATGCATATTAAAAAGGGCGATAAGGTTGGCATTATTGGTGAGAGTGGCATTGGGAAAAGTACATTATTAGATATATTAATGGGGTTTTTAAAGCCTACCAAAGGAAATATTTTAATTGATAATGTAGAGCTCAGTGAAGAAAATCTTATATCTTGGAGAAAAAAAGTAGGCTATATACCACAACATATATATCTACTAAATGATACAATAAAAAATAATATACTATTTGGCAGAAAACTAGATAACGATAAACTAGATTTAGTTATAAAACAAGCAAGGATATCACACCTAATGAAACATGGAGACTCTATTGTAGGTGAAGGCGGTTTAAAACTAAGTGGCGGGGAACGACAAAGAATAGCTATCGCAAGAGCATTATATGGTAACCCAGAAGTTATAATAATGGATGAAGCAACAAGTGCTTTAGACTTTGATATTGAAAATAAAATATTGGAAGATTTATTTAGGGAGTGTTTCGATAAAACAATATTTATTGTCACCCATAGGATAAATACTATTCAAAAATGTAATAAAATCTATAGAATTATAGATACTAAAGTTATATTATTATAATCAAAATACTTTGGATTGATAACATGGAGATATATAAAAGACCTTCAGGACTTTCAAGAGAAAAGATATTACCCCTTAACTCTAACAATAAATTAAGGGAGCAATATAAAATAATAGAAGGCAATATTTTGGGTAATTTTCGTTTTGGTCTTCTTTTGGAAGAGCTTGATATTTTAGCTGGTGAAACAGCAAATCTCTATGTTGCTCAATTCTACAACAATGCAAGGATTGTAACTGCAGCAATAGATCAAATACTTTTAAGAGATGTATTTAGAATAGATGAAGATATAATACTAAAATCAAGGGTAAATTACGTGGGCACCACTTCTATGGAAATAGGTATAAGGATTGAACAAATAATTAATAACAAGAATATACATATAGCAACATGTTATTTTACAATGGTTGCAAGACTTGGGAATATAGATAACGACTATGGCGCTAAACTACCCCCTCTTGAGTATGTAGAAGATTTAGATAAAGTTAGAGCACAAAATGCAATCAAAAGAAAAAAGAGATATTTAAAGGAACAAAAAAATACCGCAACATCATTAGACCCAAAAGAATTTGAGAATTTATTTTCTCTTTATTATAAAAGCAAAAAAGAAGATGGTAATATATTCATTGGAGACACTATAATTGAAAGCTGGGAGAGAACCTATCCAGAGCACAAAAATCCAAACCAAACTATATTTGGAGGTTATTTAGCAAGGAAAGCTTATGAGCTTTCATCTATCTGTTCAGATACTGCATCAACCAATAGATCTTTAATTGGGGCTGTTAACAGAATTAATTTTTTCTATCCTGTTTTAATTGGCGATAAATTAAAATATACAAGTAAGATTGTGGATACTACCGGCCCTTACATATCTATTGAATCAAATATCTATAAAATACCGAGGGGTGAAAAAAATATATCAGCCTTAACAAACTCATGTTTCTTTACCTTTATAAATGTTGATGATAAACTAAAACCTATTGATGCCATCAAGGTTTATCCCTATACTCTTGAAGATTGTATAAAAACAACAATTGCTAAGCGCAATCTAAAATTGATTATGGAAGAATCCTCTCCATTACTTATAAAAGATCTTTGCTAAAATGATTATTCGGGTATTACAACTAATATTAAAAACATAGATCATTCTATGATACTTATAACAGGTGGTTCTGGTTTTATTGGAAGATATTTTATTCAATCACTACACAACAGTCATGAAATAATCAATCTAGATATTAAAAAACCAGATTTTAAAAGTAACGCTTATCATATAAAAGGTAATATTAAAGATTTAAATAATTTTGATAGTTTACCTAAATATATAGATACAATTATTCATTTAGCTGCTGAACACAAAGATATAGGAATAAGCGATAAAGAATATTTCAATGTTAACAAAGGTGGGACAAAAAATATTATTAACTTTGCAGTAAAGAGGAATGTAAATAATATAGTATTTTTCTCAACAGCTGCAGTTTATGGCAACTATTTCTCAGGGGTTAATGAAAAATGCCCATTAAAATGTGAAACACCCTACAGTAAAAGTAAATTAGAAGCCGAAAGATCATTGATATCTTGGGCAAAAAAAGAAAAAAAAAGAAGATTAGTTATCTTAAGGCCCTCAGTAGTAATTGGACCCCACAACTATGCAAATATGTTTTTATTGATAAAACAGATTGATAAAGGTCCCTTTATAAGAATAGGAAAGGGAAAGAATATTAAATCACTAGCATATGTGCAAAATATTGTTGACTTTACTATCTATTTACTAAATGAAAACAAAGAAAATGTAAGCATCTTTAACTATGCAGATGAGCCCCACCTTACAACTAAAGAAATTATTGATATAATTGCCCATTCTCTAGGAAAAAAGAAAAGCCTTTCCCTGCCCTTTCCTATTGTTTATAGCTTTGGGATTATTTTTGACCTATTTAGTTCGTTATTTAATATAAAAACCCCTATAAACATAAAAAGAATAATAAAAATATGCAATGAAACATACTTAAAGGCTGAAAGTATTAAACTTACAGCCTTTAAGCCAAAATACACAAGTATTGATGGGCTAAAGCTAATGGTCAAATGGTATAAAAATTATATATCATAATATAGCATAAATTCATATGGATGTGGCCTCATGTTTACTTCTCTAGCCTCACTATTTCTTTTATAATTAACCCATGTTGCAACCACATCCTCTGTAAACACATCACCCCTTAATAGAAATTCATAATCTTTCTCTAACTGATCTAAAGCCTCATCTAAACTTGCAGGCATCTTTGGTATATTAGATAACTCAATAGGATCTAGGTCATAAAGATTTTTATCCATTGGCTCACCAGGATCGATCTTGTTTAAAATACCATCAATACCTGCCATAAGCATTGAAGTAAAAGCAAGATAGGCATTACATGAAGCATCAGGAAATCTAACCTCAATCCTTTTTGCTTTAGGTGAAGGTGAATACATAGGTATTCTTATTGACGCACTCCTGTTCCTTGATGAATAGGCAATGTTGACAGGAGCCTCAAAACCAGGGACTAGCCTTTTATATGAGTTTGTCGTTGGATTTGTAAAAGCAGCTATTGCACCTGCATGTTTAATAATTCCACCAATATAATATAGAGCTATTTCACTCAAGCCTGCATACTCATCTCCTGCAAAAATAGGATCACCATCCTTCCATAGTGATTGATGGGTATGCATGCCATTTCCATTATCTCCAAACATAGGCTTTGGCATAAATGTTGCTGTTTTATTATGCTTTAATGCAATATTTTTCACAATATATTTACACAATAATAAATTATCAGCTATATTTACTAATGAATCATATTTCATATCGATCTCACACTGCCCACCTGTGGCAACCTCATGATGATGAGCCTCCGTAATAATGCCCATATCTTCCATACACATAGCCATCTCACTTCTTAGATTCATTAATGTATCGTGAGGTGGAACTGGGAAATACCCCTCCTTATGTCTTATCTTATAAGCAAGATTTGGATTTTCATCTTTACCTGTATTCCATTGCCCTTCTACAGAGTCAAAATAATAAAAACTGTTATTTGGATAACAAGCAAATTGAACGTTATCAAAGACAAAAAACTCAGTCTCAGGCCCAAAATAAGCAGTATCAGCAATACCAGTACTCTTTAAATAATTTTCAGCCTTCTTTGCGATATACCTAGGGTCTTTGACATATGGTTCTTTTGTTATTGGATCATTAACGCTGCATATTAATATTAATGTGGGAATTGTTGTAAAGGGGTCAATTTTGGCTGTTTGTGGGTCAGGCAATAATATCATATCACTTAGATTTATTGATTGCCAAGCCCTTATACTTGATCCATCAAAACCAATGCCTTCTTCAAAAACATCTGCATTTATTTCATGTGCAGGCAAACTACAGTGTTGCCATAAACCGATAAAATCATTAAATCTCAGATCGATTATTTTAATCTCTTTCTCTTTAATTAAAGCTAAAATTTCTTCAATTGTCATTATTTGCCTCCTCTATAAAGCATTTTCTCCTTTTTCTCCAGTTCTTATCCTAATAATCTCATCTATTGGAACCACAAATATCTTGCCATCCCCAATTCTACCAGTTTTGGCAGACTCCAAAATAGCCTCGATTACGTCATCTACCAGCTTATCAGAAACAACTATCTCTATCTTTATCTTTGGAATAAAGTCTATCACGTATTCTGCACCTCTATATAGCTCCGTATGGCCTTTTTGTCTACCATAACCTTTTACCTCAGTTACAGTTAGGCCAGAGATTCCTAACTCAGTTAATTTCTCTTTTACATCATCTAACTTAAAAGGTTTAATAATAGCGACAATCTTCTTCATAATAACTCCTTATAATAGTTATATAACAATTTATATGCCAAAACTAATTGCAGGAAATTAAGCATAAACTCTCTCATTATGATTAATAATATATCATACTATGATTAATAATTATTCAAAGTCTATTTATTATAACTTACACTTAATTTCAATATATTTTTCGTATCTTTATAAATTCAGCTATGCTTTTATTTTCTTTATCTATTTTTAAAACAACCCCGTTGATAAGCCTTCTTCCACTTTTTTCAACTTCAAATTTAGTAGGCATTGATGTTAGAAATTTTTTAATACTGCCTTCTTTTTCCATCCCTATTACAGAATCCAGAGATCCACACATCCCAACATCAGATATATAATAAGTACCCAAAGGAAAACGTCTGTCATCGTTAGTCTGTACATGTGTATGGGTTCCTAAAACAGCAGACGCTCTACCATCAACATAGTGACAAAAAGCATTTTTTTCGCTTGTTGCCTCTGCATGGAAATCTACAATTATAATATTATCACTTATATCACTGAAAATTTCATTAAACTTCCTAAAGGGGCAATCCACAATGGGCATAAATACTCTACCTAATAAATTAACAA
Source organism: Deferribacterota bacterium (assembly GCA_034189185.1). Classification (NCBI taxonomy): domain Bacteria; kingdom Pseudomonadati; phylum Deferribacterota; species Deferribacterota bacterium. The sequence goes on along the minus strand of JAXHVM010000023.1, from coordinate 6,958 downwards.
AGGAAATTTTTAATTTATTAAAATAAAATGTTTTAACTCCTACCCCCGGCGTCCCTAAGGGATAATTTGCGGGTCTTAACAATAGTTGAAATTGAGGAATAAATTCAATAATCTCTTTCCTATCCCAAATATGATTTCCAGAGGTCATTATATTTATACCCATACCCTCCATCTCTTGATAAAGGTTTTCATTTAGCCCAAAACCATTCGCGAGATTTTCAACATTCGCCCCTACGAAGTCTATGTTATATTCCTCTTTTATTATATTTAATTCACGTTCTAATAAGTTTCTTCCAACACTCCCAATGATATCACCTAAAAATAAAATATTAAAAGTATTATTTCGCATATTCAACGGCTCTCGATTCCCTTACCACTGTAACCTTAATCTGTCCAGGATAAGTTAACTCACTTTCAATCTTCTTTGATATCTCCTTTGATAATACTACTGCCATGCTATCGCTAACCCTATCAGGCTCAACAATAATCCTCACTTCCCTTCCAGCTTGTATAGCATAACTCTTTGATACACCCTCAAAAGAAGATGCGATTTTTTCCAGGTTCTCTAATCTCTTTATATAGGATTCTAACACCTCTCGTCTAGCACCTGGCCTTGAAGCAGATATTGCATCAGCTGCTTGAACTAAAACAGCTTCAATATATTTAAAGTCTTCATATCCATGATGTGACATAATTGCATTTAGAACAACCTCGCCTTCTCCATACTTCTTAGCAATATCATAACCTAGCTCTACATGAGTACCTTCAACATCTTGATCAACAGCCTTTCCTATATCATGAAGCAGTCCGGCTCTAATAGCTAATTTCCTATCAGCGCCAATCTCAGCAGCCATTATACCAGCTATCTTTGCAACTTCAATTGAATGGGCAAGCGCATTTTGTCCATAGCTAGATCTATACTTTAATCTTCCAATTAATCTAACTATTTCTTTATGTACATTATTTATGCCCAATTCAAAGATTACTTCTTCACCGGTCTCTATAATCTCTTTTTCTATTTCCTTCTTACTTTTTTCATACATCTCTTCAATACGTGCAGGATGAATTCTACCATCGGCTATAAGTTTTGTTAATGTAAGAGAAGCAATAGCCCTTCTAAATGGATCATAAGAAGAGATAATAACCGCTTCTGGCGTATCATCAACTATAATATCAACACATGTTATATTTTCAAAGGTTCTGATATTTCTACCCTCTCTTCCAATAATTCTTCCTTTCATTTCATCATTAGGCAAGTTAACAACAGAGACTGCAATCTCTCCAACATAATCTGATGCAATCCTTTGAATAGATGTGGCGATAATATTTCTTGCCTTTTTCTCAGCAGCCCTATTTGTCTCTTCCTCAATCTCCCTTATATACTTTGCAGACTCTAATTTTGCCTCATCAATCATCTTTTCAACTAACATCTCTTTGGCTTCCTCTCTCGTCATATTTGCTGCCTTTTCTATCTCTTTTATATATTCAGTTCTTAACCTTTCAAATTCTTTCTCCCTTTCTTCTAGTATTTTATTTGCTTTCTCATATTCTAATATATTTTTATCTAATTCTTCTTCCTTCTTTTGTAAAATATCCTGTTTTCTATCTAATGCATCTTCTTTTTGAATAAGTCTTTTTTCATGCTGATTCAATTCCTTTTTAATCTGCTTTTCCTCTTTATCTAATTCCTGTTTAGTTTGAAACATTAATTCTTTTGATTTTATCTCTGCTTCCTTAATAATCTCCCTAGCTTCCCTTTTGGCATTTTCAATAATGTCGTTAGCATATTTATTTTGCAACAACTCTCTTTTTAACTGTATTTTTCTATATGTTAAAATTGAAACAAATGCCACTAAAGCAATAACAGCTACTATAACAATTAACTCACCCATTGCTACCTCCTATAATTTTTTTCTCTGTTATCACAAAATCTACACGCTCATCCAAATCATCAGCGGGTATACTATCTAAAACCTGAAAATCATAGGCAAAAGCTATCCTAAATTTAACTTTTAAGTTTTTTAAAACCTTATCATAAAACCCAGCGCCTCTACCAAGTCTATTACCTCTTATATCATACGCCAAACCTGGAACTACTATTACATCTACTTGATCTACATTAGACCTATTCTTAGGCTCCAATATCCCATATTTGCTTAAAGCAAGCTCACTGAAATCAAATACTCTGCCAAAAGAACATATATTTTTATCATATATTGGAAGATATATAACCTTTTTTTTACTCAATAAAATATTAATTAATGGGGAAGCTTTTACTTCATTATCCTTTTCACAATATAAAATAAAGGAGAAATATTTATCAAAATAATGCAAAAATCTTTCAACAATTTGCTGGCTAATATTATCTACATACTCCTTTGTTAAGTTATTTCTTTTAATATTTATTATCTTTCTCAACTGCTCTTTATTCATAGTTTTTAATATTGGACCAAAGCCTTTTTAATCTATTATAAAATTTTACCTCAAAACCATCATTTGAAGGTTTGTAAAAAATAGTATTACTATCTATATAATTTTGAACAACAAAACCACCATAATCAAAAGGATATTTATAGCCCTTAGAAAAATGCTTAATATTATCTGGGGGTAAAGGATTGTTATTCATTAGATATTTTTTTGCCTCTTTATAAGCAACATATGAGCTATTACTTTTTGGGCAAGATGCGAGAAATGTTATAATATGAGCAATAATTATAGCACCTTCAGGCATACCAACCTTTTCAAATGATTCATACCCTGAATTTGCAATTATCAAAGCATCGGGGTATGCATTGCCTATGTCTTCTGATGCTGATATCAAAAGCCTTCTTAAAATTACCTCTGGGGATATCCCGCATTCAATAAGCTTAAAAGCCCATAATAGAGCCCCATCAGGATCAGAGCCTCTTATGCTTTTTATAAGAGCTGATAACAAATCATAATACTCATCGTCAGTAAAGGTTTTATTACATATTTGTGAGCTTATCTTTTCAGATCTAATATATAACTTCTCTCTAATAAGCTCTCCTGTCAAAAAGGCTGCCTCAATTATATTTAAAAACCTCCTTACATCACCATTAGAATTTATCGCGATATTATGCAAATCTTTCTCACTTATTATTATATCATCTATATTTGGATTTTTGTTTAGCCAGAACAACTTAGCCTTTCTATAGATCTTTATTAAATCATCCTCCTTTAAAGGGTAAAATTCAAAAATAAAACTCCTTGATCTAAGAGCTGGTATCAAGCTAAAGTAGGGATTTTCAGTAGAGGTAAAAATTAACTTTCCATTGAAATTGTCAATAAAATCCAGAAGAAATCCTTGTTGGGCTTTATTAAACTGATGTATTTCATCAATAATCAACAAGAGTTTTCCTCTCAAATGAGGACTCATTAATTTTTTTATATCATTTACACTTGTTGTAGCGGCATGCACCTTATAAAATGTATAATCTAAATATCCACTAATAAGTTTTGCAGCAGTGGTCTTTCCTGTTCCAGTTGGGCCATAAAAGCATAAGGAATCAAAGTCACGACTATTAATTAAATTATATAGTAATGAAGAATTTCCAAAAAGGTGTTTTTGCCCCAATATATCATCTATATTATTTATTATTAATCCCTTTTCTAATATCATTATTAATCCTTACAAAAAACCCCCGCAATACCGTGTGTAAAGTTTGTTTGCAGCCCTGGTTTACCAGGATATGAGGAATCATGGTTGCTTTAGGCCCCCTGTGTTAATTAACAGGTCCGCACACCACAACCAAATCATCCTCTTTTAAAGAGGTGTTGGCTCCAAACTACCTCCACAATCACGAGTATTGCAGGGGTTTTATGCCTGTATAACTTCTAATTTACTATTTAGTTCATCAATTATTTTATTACTATTTTCTAACTCATTCTTTAACTTAATATAATCAGCAGTTATATTAAAAGCTGTCAGTACAGCAATCTTTGAGGTTGTCAAAATATTAGAATGCTTCTCAACTTCTCTCATCTTGGTGTTTAGATAATCTGCAACTTCCTTTACCAGCTCATCATCTTCGTCAGTTCTCAACCTGTATTTATCACCATATATTATTACTTCTCTTACCTTCACTTGCTCAACACCTCTTTAAGGTATTTTGTTTATCAGCTCTTCAATCCTTTTTTTTATCTCATCTCTCTCCTGCCTTAATCTCTTATTTTCTTCTTCAAGCTCGTTTTTATATTTTTCCAATTCATCCCTTTCTGAAGATAACTTTTTATAATCATCAAAAAGTTTTGTTATTTTATCATTAAGTACACTTAAGCTCTCTATTAAACTCATAATCTTATAATTAAAATTTATACTAATAACTAATAAAAGTCAACAAATCTATTATTGTGATTAATTTAATTTAAGTTTTAGATTAATATTTTAGTGAAATTAACTTTTAAAAAATTTAATATTTATTCATATATTCTTTAAAAATATCATAAATTTTATTATTTACGTTATCACTTTTCTCTAGTTTATTTGCAAAATAAATTATCTTATTAAAAATACTATCTGTAATATGATGATGATTTTTGACAGCTTGAACAACATCTTCAGAAACACCCCATTTTTTTAATATATATGCTCCAATCTCCATATGGGTATAACCTATTTGTTTTTTTTCGTCATCATATGATTTTACTGGAGCATATAAATAATCAACTATAAATACTTTACCAATATCATGCATTAAGCCTGCTAAAAAGAGAGAATTATTTTTTAAATATTTATAAGATTTGCCCACTCTTAAAGAAATATTTGCAACATTATATGAGTGCATCCATAAACGCAAACCACTTTCATTATACAAGTAGAAATCTTTTTCATAGAAAGCTTTAATTGATATTGAAAAGACAACCCTTTTAATCTCATTTAAACCCAACAAAACTATACATCTGTCAATTGAGTCTATACGTGTGGGTACTGCATATAATGGGGAGTTTACAAACCTAAGAAGAGCTGCTGTTAATCCTTGGTCCTTTTTTATATTGTTAACAACTTTTTTTAATGAATCATAATCATTATCATCTATATTTATTATCTCAAAAACAGTCTTAGGAAGTGCTGGTATTTTCTTTGAGTCAGATAATATTTCATCGATTATATTTTTTTTACGCATTATAGATATTATATTTTATGAAATATAAAATATGAATAAAAAATTTATATCAAACAAATAATTAATGATTTTACATATAATTATAAATTTCATAACAATTATATTACAAAACAAATATATATTGATAACCTGTTATGGGAATATATAATTATTTAAATCCAATAAATAATGGAAAATCTTTTCTCTCAAATTTTTACTTATCAAATGTTTTAAAGTTTAAGCCTTATAAAAGTAGACACAACGTATATTTAGAGAATAGCAGATATATTATCAAAACAGCCGAAAATAATAGTGAACTTATTAGTGCTTTAGCTATAAGATATTCTGTATTTAAAAGAGAGATACTAAATAAAAGTAATATTATAAAGCTTGATATTGATAAATTTGATAAGAAATGTGACCACATAATTGTATATTCAAAGGATTGTGGTAAAATTGTTGGTACATATAGAATAAACCTTAATCCTAAAAGACTTTATTCAGCTAAAGAATTTAATATCAAGAATATAATTAAATTAAATGGTAGAATAGCTGAGCTTGGCAGAGCCTGCATACTCAAAGAGCATAGAAAAGGGATAGTTTTAAAGTTGCTTTGGAAAGGTATAAAATCATATATAGAAAAACAAAACATAGAATATATATTTGGTTGTTCTAGTGTATTTATAAATGACATATATAAAATAAATGAAATTTTCAAATATTTTGAAAAAAATAATTATTTATATTCAAAATTTCTTGCAAAACCAAAACATAAATTCAGATTAAATAATTTTGAAAGCATCTACAATAATATCAATAATAATGTAACGCCTTCAACAATACATCTAATCCCTGATCTTCTGAAATATTATTTACGCCTTGGTGCAAAGGTATGTAGCTATCCTGCTTTTGATAAAAATTTTAATTGTGTAGATTTTTTAACTATTATAGAATATACCAACATAAAAAATAGCAAAGTAACCTTCATTAAAAAATTGTGAAATATCCTATAAAAATAATTGTTGTACTAAGTATCTTAATATTATTTCTCATTAGTGCTTCTATAATATCTGTGACAGCTAAAGACAAATACAAAAAAATAAATAGAAAAATTAGAAACACATCTATATTTGCAAGATTATTAGTTAAAATATGTAATATAAATATTATCTCAGATATAAAAAAACTAAAAAATGATAACGCCAACCTTTTTGTTTCAAACCATTTGTCATATCTAGATATTTTATGCATTGCAGCAGTAATTCCTGTATCCTTTATTTCCACTAAGGAAGTAGAACATTCACCTCTTTTAGGTTTATTTGCTAAAGCAGCGGGTTCAATCTTTATTGAAAGAAGAAATAAAAAGAAATTATTATCTGATATTGAACAAATCAAAAATATTTTAAATGCTAATTTGAACTTACATCTATTTCCAGAAGGAACGACAACAAAGGGTCAAATGCTACCATTTAAGAGCTCTTTTTTTAAGTTGGCAGAAAATTCAACAATAAACATAAAAAATATATGTATAAAATATACTAAAATAAATGATAAGCCAGTAAATAGTGCAAATGGCGACCTTGTTTTTTATTATGGTGATATGACTTTTTGGAGACATTTTTTTAATTTTCTCAAGATTAAAAAACTTAATATTGAGCTCCTCTATGCAGGAGAGTTAAAAAACTTAAGAGGTAGAAAAGAAATAGCTATAAAATCATATAATCAAATTAAAACAATATATAATCAATAAAACAAAATATTCAATATGTTATAATTACTTCTCACTAATATAGACAATTTATTTAAATAATATGTTTTTAATTTATATTTAAATA
>JAXHVM010000022.1 GCA_034189185.1 Deferribacterota bacterium | reverse complement strand
CTATCCCCATCAACTAATTCATCAACCCTTACTTTTTTCACTATACTAAATCCTTAATCACCTTTAGCCTATTATATCAAAGATTTCTTGTTTATAAAATATATTTAAATATAATTACTGCTATGAAAGCAGTTGATGCAGTAAATATTCTAAATGAAAGGTTGAAAAACTGTGATATTTGCCCTCACAAATGTAATATAAATAGACTTAAATTTAATAGTGGTAATTGCAAATCTTATTCAACGCCAAAAATATACAGTTACAACTTGCATTTTGGCGAAGAATCCTTAATAAGCGGTGTAAGTGGAAGTGGCACAATATTTTTTTCATCCTGTAATATGCACTGCATATATTGTCAAAATTATACTATTAGCCAAAATAGTACCGGTGAAACATACTCTAGAGATCAGCTTGTAGATCTATTCTTTATTCTACAAAATAAAAAGGCACACAACATCAACCTTGTTACACCAACCCATTACATCCCAAAAATAGCCGAATCTATTTTAGTAGCAAAAGAAAGAGGGTTGAATCTACCTATTATATATAATTGTGGTGGATACGAAAGTATTGATACAATAAAACTATTAGAGGGTTTAATTGATATATATCTTCCAGATTTTAAATATTCAGATGATAGTTTAGCTCTACATCTATCAAAAGCTAAAAACTATCCTTTCTATGCCGCTACATCAATTAAAGAGATGTACAGACAAGTTGGAAAACCCTATATAGTAAATGGCATCATCAAAAAAGGATTATTAATTAGGCACCTAATACTACCAAATTATATTGACAACTCAATTGGCGTTTTATATTTATTAAAGGACATGATAGATCCAAAAGATGTATACTTAAATTTAATGGACCAATACTACCCTGCATATAAGGCTTTTAATATAAAAAACTTAAGGAGAACAATATCACAAGAAGAATATAATTACCTTATTAAAAAAGCCTCATCTTTAGGTTTTAATTTATTAAAATGAGTGAACAATTTGATAAACTTGTAAATATTGTTAAGAAATTAAGAGGACCAGAGGGTTGTCCATGGGATAGAAAACAAAATCTCTATTCCCTAAAATCGAATATAATTGAAGAAGCCTATGAATTAGTAGACGCACTTGATAGGAAAGATATAGAGAATATAAAGGAGGAACTAGGAGATCTTCTTTTGCATGTTATATTTCACTCAGTTATTGCAGAAGAAGAAAATTTATTCAAGTTAACAGATGTTATAAATGGATTAATAAATAAATTAATAACAAGGCATCCCCATGTATTTGGTGAACAAAAGATAGATACTGTAGAAGGGGTGCTTATTAACTGGGAAAAGATAAAAAAGAAAGAGAAAAAAAATTCTAAATCAATCGTAGATGGACTTCCAAGATCACTACCAGCTATCGAAAAAGCTAAAAAAATCCAAAAAAAGGCAAGTTATGTTGGTTTTGATTTTCCTAATAAAAAAGAATGCCTTAAAAAAATAGATGAAGAATTGTGTGAATTAAAAGAAGGTATAAATAATAAAAACAGAAGCGAGATTTTTGAGGAGTTAGGAGATTTATTATTCTCTATTATAAATCTTTCAAGGCTGCTTGATATTAATGCTGAAGAAGCACTAAGATTTGCAAATAAAAAATTTATGGATCGCATAAGATTAATTGAAGACAAACTAACAAAAGACAATAAGTCAATTGAGGAAATTGATCCTGCTGAACGTGACAGGTTATGGGAAGAAACAAAATCAAAATAAATAAATGCCGGAGGGGGGATTTGAACCCCCACGGGATTATCTCCCGCTGGATTTTGAGTCCAGTGCGTCTTCCAGTTCCGCCACTCCGGCTTGCAATTATTAATTTAGTATATACAACTCGTGTTTGTCAAGTAATTAGTAACAATTCCTCCAATTAATATATTTTCAATAAACTACAAAAGTCACATTCTTTTTTAGATTATTATTCTACTAGAGTAGCTATTCAATTTAGTTTAGAAAATCTACTAGTTTTCTCTTTAGGGCTTTTTTCTTTAATCTATTCAAAGCACGTGCTTCCACCTGTCTAACCCTTTCCCTACTAATAGATAAAAGATTACCTATCTCTTCTAATGTTTTTGGTGCTTCACCATTTATCCCAAATCTCCATATTATTATATTTCTTTCCCTTTCAGGCAATTCTTCTATTATTTCATTTAGTGAATCTGAGAGCGTTTTATGTATAATCTCATTCTCTACACCCTCTTTTTTCGTTTCTAGAAAGTCAATAAAGGTTCTATCTTCGCCTTCTTTAATAGGTGCTTCAAGGGATAAGTAATTCCTAGATACCCTTAATATATTTTCAATGTCCTCCTCATCTATATCAAGATACTTGGCAATCTCGCTGGATCTTGGTTCCCTACCAAGTTTTTTTGTCAAATGTTCTATCGCCTCATTAATCTTATAAAGGATGCTAGCCTGTTTTATTGGAAGTTTAACAGTTCCCGATTGTTCAGCTAGAGACTGTACAATTGACTGTCTAATCCACCACACTGCATAAGAAATAAATTTAACACCCTTATCAGGATCAAATCTCTTTGCTGCCTCAAGCAAACCAACATTACCTTGATTTATTAGATCAGCCAAAGGCATCCCAGAAACCTTATATCTATTGGCAATAGTAACAACGAATTTAAGATTTGATAATATCAATTTTTCTAATGCTTTCTTATCACCCTTTTGTATTTTTTTGCCAATTTCATACTCCTCTTCACGTGTAAGAGGTGAATATTCTGATATTCTCTGCAGATAATTCTTTACATGATCGTCAGAAAAAACTTGAGGTATATCTATATTCTTGTCTAGATCTTTCTCAATTTTTTCTATCTCTCCTGTTTCTTCTAATTCATTTTCATCTTTATTTTTTATTATATGATTATTTAACATAGAATCTCACCCTCTTTATTTGTTGATTTAATTATAACATATAAGTTCATTAATTTGTACAAATTTTGTGAAAATAAGCTAATCTTACTATAAAAATTATTATTTTCAAGCAACAGGTTTCTTCTCCTCTATAACTAGATGATTATTCGAATAAGTTAAATTATATTCTATTTTAGACTTTATCTCCCCACTTAATATTTTCTCTGCAAGCTTATTAACTATCAATTTTTGGAGGGCTCTTCTCATAGGCCTTGCCCCAAATTTAGGATCATATCCAACTTGAGTTAGTTTCTTTACAACAGTTTCATCATATGTTATATAAATATTATTTTCTGATACTCTCTTTACAAAATTATCTAACATAAGCTTTGCAATCTCCTCCAAATGTTGTGTTGATAAAGGATGAAATACTATTATATCATCTACCCTGTTTAGAAATTCTGGTTTAAAGAATTTACTTAACGACTGAAAGACTATACTATTGATACGTTCATAGTTATCTTCAAAAGCCATATCATTCTCAAATTCTTTCTGGATTAAATCACTTCCAATATTTGAAGTCATTATAATAACAGCATTTCTAAAACTAACTGTCCTGCCTTGAGAATCACTCAACCTGCCATCATCTAAAATCTGTAGTAGTATGTTAAAAACATCAGGATGTGCTTTTTCTATCTCATCAAGCAATATTACACAATAGGGTCTTCTTCTTACTTTCTCAGTTAATTGTCCACCCTCTTCAAAACCTACATATCCAGGAGGTGCGCCTATAAGCTTTGCAACAGAATGTTTTTCCATATATTCACTCATATCTAGCCTTATTAGTGCATTTTCTGTATCGAACAAGAATTCAGCCAATGCTTTGGCAAGCTCAGTTTTGCCAACACCTGTAGGGCCTAAAAAGATAAATGAACCAATAGGTCTATTTGGATCCCCTAAACCAACCCTGTTTCTTCTAATTGCCTCACTTACACTCTTAATAGCTTTTTCTTGACCTATCACTCTCCTATGTAAATGTTCTTCCATATTAATTAACTTCTGAGCCTCCTGTTGTAATAGTTTACTTACTGGTATTCCTGTCCATTTTGAGACAATTTGAGCTACATCCTCTTCATCAACTTCTTCTTTAAGCATTTTTCTAGCTTTTTGTATATTTTTTAGCTCTCCACCCAGCTCATCTAACCTTTTATTTAATTCTATCATTTTCCCATATTTAATTTGAGAAGCCCTTTCTAAATCACCCTGCCTTTCAGCTTGCTCCATTTCAACTTTTAGCTTATCAATCTCTTCTTTTATTCTTCTTGACTCTTGTATAATAGATTTTTCTTTTTGCCAATGAGTTTTTAAATCTTTTATTTTTTCTTCTATACCCTTTATCTCTTCGTCTAATTTCACAGCTCTATTAGCGCTTAATTCATCTTTCTCTTTCTTTAAGGCCTGCCTTTCTATCTCTAGTTGAAGCTTTTTACGCTCTAATTCATCAAGCTCAGATGGTAGAGAATCTATCTCCATTCTTATCTTAGCGGTAGCCTCATCAATTAAATCAATTGCTTTATCAGGCATAAATCTATCGGATATATATTTATCAGCAAGGTGTGCCGCTGCAATTAATGCTGAGTCTTTAATGCGAACCCCATGGTGAATCTCATATTTTTCTTTTAATCCTCTCAAGATTGAAATAGTCTCCTCTACATTAGGTTCGCCTACTATAATAGGCTGAAAACGTCTCTCTAAAGCAGCATCCTTTTCAATATGTTTTTTATACTCATTTAGCGTTGTAGCGCCAATACAGTGCAATTCACCTCTTGCTAAGGCAGGTTTTAATAAATTAGCTGCATCCATTGCCCCTTCAGCTGCACCTGCTCCAACTAACGTATGCAATTCATCAATAAATAATATAATCTCCCCCTCTTTCGCCTTGATCTCTTTAAGAAGGGCTTTTAATCTATCCTCAAATTCACCTCTATATTTTGTGCCAGCTATAAGTGTTCCCAAATCCAGAGCTCTTACAGATTTATTCTTCAATGTGTCAGGAACATCTCCTTTTACAATGCGTTGGGCTAAACCCTCCACAATAGCAGTTTTGCCAACACCTGGTTCTCCAATCAAGACAGGGTTGTTTTTTGTTCTTCTTGATAAAACATGTATAACCCTTCTGATCTCTTCGTCTCTCCCTATTACTGGATCTAATTTACCATTTCTCGCCATCTCAGTTAGATCAATTGTATATTTATCTAATGCATTCATCTTATCTTCTGGGTTCTCGTCTTCAATCTTGTTATCCCCCCTAACCTCTTTTATTGCCTTTTCAACACCTTGTCTATCCAATGCAAAGCGTATAAACAGTTCTCTCAATTTCTGACCAGCATTGTCAATTATACCTAAAAGTAGGTGTTCTGTTGATACATACTGATCACCCCTATTCTCAGCCTCTTCAAATGCCTTAGTTAAAGCATTTTGTGTATCCACCGACAAATATATTTGTTCAATCTTCTCAGCAATTGGTAAATTTTCTATAAGGTTTTCAACCTCCTTTGATAATTGATTAACGTTAACACCAATTTTCTGAAGCAATGCTTTTATTATACCCTCCTTCTGTGCAATTAAAGCGAGCAATAAATGTTCTGGTTCAACTTGAGGGTTTTTCTTATTACGTGCTAATGCAACAGCTTCTTGAACGGCTTCAGCAGATTTTATTGTTAATTTATTCCAATTTATCATAATATCCTCCTTGCCTAAATTTCTTTCTCTATATTTATTTTAATTATTCCTTTTTTATTTATTGGCACTATAGAAGTACACTCTTTATCAATGTTATCAGTTGAACTGGCCGTATAATTTTCTTTAATATAATGGACTAATTTATTTAACTTCTCTTGTAAATCTATAATCTGTTCTCTCATATCTATAATAATCTCAACACCTGCAATATTGACCCCTAAATCCCTCGTTAATGTTAGTATAAGTTTCAATCTTTCTATATCACTATCAGAATATAACCTTGTATTGCCCTCTGTCCTTTTCGGCTTTACAAGCCCTAATCTCTCATATTGCCTAATTGTCTGGGGGTGTAAATCAAGCATCTCAGCAACTACACTTATACTATATAATGGTACATCTTTCATATACTGCTCCTCATGTAAATGTTAGGTATACCATAACATTTTTATCGCAACCTGCCTTTTTCTAAAATTTCATCCCTATTTACTACATTATACCTTTGCATCATCTGACTCAAATATTTCCTATCCTCATTATAGGCTACCTGTGGAATAATTACATTCATTATAACGTATAAGTCTCCTGTACCTCCTCCTTTAAGATGTGGAACACCTTTGCCTCTAATCCTAAATTTTTGCCCCGGCTGCGTACCTGCTGGTATATTTAAACTAATTGGCCCATAAGGGGTTGGTACAGTGATTTTAGAGCCCAGGGCTGCCTCAAACATATTAACATCAATAGTTACGTATAAATTATCGCCCACCCTTTTATATATAGAATGGTCCATAACATTTGTAACAATATATAGGTCCCCAGACCTGCCACCATTTATACCATCATTCCCCTTACCAGGTATTCTAATTTTTGAATTATTATCAACACCTTTTGGTATTTTAAATTTTATTTTTTCATATTTTGATATCTGCCCCATTCCATTGCATTGTGGGCATTTCTTATAAATAATTTCACCACTTCCCTTACACTGTGGACAAGCACTACTAAGAGAGAAAAATCCTGAGGCTTTTTTTACAAAACCTGTCCCTCCACACACCCCACATTTTGATATATCACCACCCTTTCCCATACACTTTTTACAAGTAATCTTTCTCGTGATACCTATCTCATATTCACCACCATAGATTACATCTCTAAAGGGTATACTCAATGTGTAGTATAGATCCTCACCGTTTACTACAGAAGACCTTCTATTTCTATCACTTGCTCTTCTACCACTAAATCCAAATATATCTTCAAATATATCTTCAAAAGAAAATCCACCAAAATTAAAATTCCTTAGATCCTCAAAATTATATCTTGAAAAATCATAACCCTTTCCTGAAGATGTAAAAGCTTCATGCCCTAGAGAATCATATTGTTTTCTTTTTTCAGGATCTGACAAAACAGCATAGGCTTCTGAAATCTTTTTAAACATATTCTCTGCTTCTTTATTGCCTGGGTTTACATCAGGATGGTACTTACGAGCTAATTTTCTATATGATTTTTTTATTTCATCAGCTGTAGCATCTCTTGATACACCTAATATTTTATAATAATCCTCAGCCATAGTACCTCCTAACCCTCCTTAACAATATCTATCTTTTTTTGTTTAGATGTATCATCTTTTGGCAAAACTATCTTTAAAACACCATCATTGTAAGATGCATTAACTTTATTTTTATCAACTCTAACACCAATATTAAATACTCTCTTAAATTTCCCGTAGGGACATTCAAGCCTATAAATATCCTCTTTTTTATTATCATAGGGAGGGTTTTTCACGCCTTCAATCTTCAGCATATTTTCATCAATAAATATATCTATCTCATCCTTTTCAACACCTGGAATCTCGAGCATTATCACCACTTCTTCATCATTCTCATATATATCCACAGGTGGAGACCACTCACCATCTATAGATGTTGATGAACTATAAAAACCTCCCTCAAACAACTCATTAAGTGCATTTTGCAATGAAAACATATCTTTAAATTGATCCCATGGTAAATTTGCCATTTTTACCTCCTTTGCTTCAAGTATTATAATATAATTTGAGTCAACATATGTCAAGTATTTTATATTTAATTATTATATTAGAAAATATACTATAATTTATTATATTAGATAATTAGATATATTATAGTTATTAATTGTTTATGGACAGAAAATTATTTATATTTATTATAATTTCATTGATTATACACCTATTAATATTAAGCAGTATAACTTTAGAGCAAAAAAAGGGAATCAAGAAGAACAGACCAATTATTGTTGAATTGCCTAAGAATCTCAAAGAGAGCAACAAACCACCTGAAACTCCAGACTTATTAACTGACAGGGATATAAATCTCAAAAAAAAGACAGAAGATAAAAAGGAAAAAAAAGAAACTAATATCAAGGTTTCAGAAAAAGAAGATAAAAGAAAGTTAAAGACAAATATTAAAGAAAAGAAGGTAGAAGATAAACAAGAGAAAGTCTCAAAAACTAAACAAAAAAAAGAAAAAAGAGAATTACTTACAAGAAAGAAAAGTAAAGAAAAAATTGTAAAAACAGAAGAAAAACAACAAGAGAAACAAATTAGTAAAAAAGAAGATAAAACACAAGATGTAGAAATCCCTAAAGTGACAGAAGATAAAGAGACAAACAAAAACAAATTAGCAAACAAAGAAGAAGACCTTTTATCAAAAATTTTAAACCCAAAAGATGTTATCAATAAAATAGCTGAGGAAGAACAAAACAGCCAAAAAGAAGGTGAAGATAGTGTTAATATACAGGCAATGAAATTCAAATATTATTCATATTTTTATAAATTTAGCAGACTTTTACATCAAGTATGGGAATACCCAAGACAATCAATATTAAATGGTGAGGAAGGGGTAGTTAGGATAAAATTCAGTATCCTTGATAATGGTAAAATAACAAATATCAGGGTTATACAGTCAAGTGGCTATCCTGATCTTGATCAAGCTGCGGTAAGAGCATTAAAAACAATGAAAGGTATCCCCTTGCCAGATAGCTATAATTTAAATATACTACATGTTGATGGACACTTTGCATATAAAATACACCGTTTTTATATTTACTAATATAAATGGGTCAATTTAAAATCATTGACACTACCGCAGATTTGGGTATTGAATGCTCTGGAGAAAATATTAATGATTTATTCAACACTGCACTATTAGGCTTATATTATTCTCTCTTTGAAAAACATATTAACTTTGAGAAACTTCACAAATTAAAAATCTGTAAAGAAGATTTAAAAAATGATGAATTAACCTTTCTATTATATGACCTACTTGATGATGCGCTATTTTACGTATATAGCAAAAATATTCTATTTAATATTGATAAATTATCTACGTCAGAACAGTTCATTATAAAAAATCTATATGAAAATAGATATAAAATAAAAAATGAAATAAAGGCAATAACAATGCATAATTTAAACTGTTCTTGGGATAATAATAAAAATTTATGGATAGCAAAGGTAATTCTTGACATATAAATATAAAAAATCAAATATTATAAAACAAAACCAAGTTAAGGAGTTGTAGTTATGAAAAAAGGTATTTTTGCAATACTTATATTTTTATTATACAATTTTACAATTTTTGCATGCACAATAGCAGTTATATCAGGAAAGGCTACAACTGATGGTAGACCAATCATCTTTAAAACAAGAGATGAGAGGGATGAATATAGACAGGAGGTAAAATATTATCCCCCAACAGGTGATGAAAAATATGGGCATATGAGT
The DNA here is from genome assembly GCA_034189185.1 of Deferribacterota bacterium. Lineage (NCBI taxonomy): Bacteria > Pseudomonadati > Deferribacterota > Deferribacterota bacterium. The sequence continues at coordinate 9,559 of JAXHVM010000022.1, read as the reverse complement.
GTTGTAAAGTGGGGTCTTAATAACAACCCCATCTTTCCAGATGTTATTAATGGTGCTGGTATTAATGAAACAGGTTTTATGATAACAAACACTACTGTATATTCTAATCTTTTAGCTGAGTCAATAAATTCAAATATGCCACTGCTTAATTATGCAATTCCAAGATGCAAAACCTTAGAAGACTTTGAAAATATTCTGGGTAACTGGCATAAAATAAAGAATGTATCAACAATAAGCGGAAACTTTGCCGTAGTTGACGCAAATGGTAAAGCAGCAATTTACGAGATTAATAAAACCTCACCAATTTTAACAAAAATTAGATGGGAAAAATTTAGTGCAGATGATGCCTATGATGAAAATGGAAATTTTCTTGGATTCGTTGTAAGGACAAATGATAATCAGTTCTCACCATATACAGGGGGTTCTGCAAGGGAAGAAAGAGCTAATGAGATTTTGAAAAAACTAGCACTTAACAACAACATTAATCAAAAAACTATAATGAGAGAATTATCTAGAGATGTTTGTGGAGATGTTGAAAAAGTTAATATAAAAGAATTAAAAGAAGAAGGTATAACTATTGATGAGGAATTAGAAAACAAAGATATATATAATTTCTACACTGAAGAATGCATAAGCAGGTATAATACCAATTTTGCTTTTGTAGGTAGAGGTATCAAAAAAGGGGAAGATAAAAGATTAATAACAATGTGGGTAAATCTAGGTGAGCCATCAGTTGGAATATTTACACCATTTTTTCCACTCTCTAAGAAAGTACCCCTTTATGCATGGGCAGATGAACTCCCTGAAGAAAATAATGTAAATATTATTGATGAAAACTCCTCATCAATAATGAATAATCTAATAGCTACTAAAGGTGAACTAGCTGTATATGATAATCTAGAAGTAGGATTAGGCCCGTTAGGGCTCACTGTAACAGAAGGTATTGATAGAACCATCAATTATGCAAAAACCTTAGAAATACAGGATTTTGTTTTTCCGGTAGAGGATATAATAATAGATGAAACAGAAAAATTTTTAGATATGCTGAGAGAACAAAGTAATATCATTAATAGCAATCTATTATACAGATTTTCAGATTATGCAATAAGATATGCCTATGACAATTACAATATGATAGACTCTGATAAGCCCAATGAATACAGACAATGGGATTTTACCTATTATGCTGCCCCATGAAATACTATTTCATGGGGACCCCGATTTTTAACCCCATGAAACATAGTTTCATGGGGACCCCGATTTTAAACCCAATGAAACACAATTTTATGGGGATTATTACGCCTTATCCTTATTATAAGTAAAACTCTTTAATGTACTTTACCCAATTTAATGCACTAAAGCATTATATAAAAAAATAAAATTTTTTTAAAATCAACCTTTACAATTGCAAAAAATTTATTAAAATTATGCATAATTTATGTAAAATTTGACTCACCAAAAAAGGAGGTTAAGGTTGGCAGAGACAAGAAAAAGCAAAAACTGGTATTATAAAAAGCTATTCTCCGATAAACCTGAAATTAGTGAGATGGATCCTGAAGAACTAAAATTATTCATCAACAATGCAAAGAAAGAAAATAGAGAAATATATGATTTTATCTTAAATAGATTTATTGAAAAGGGTCGGTTATCAGAGGCAATGTTCATTTTTGATATAAGCGATATTGCTAAACAAGTTTTTAAATAAACTACTTATTTTTTATCTTGTTAAACTTTAGAGTATTAAAAAATTTTTTTGCTACTGATTCAACCGACTTATGCTTGATATCTGTTAAATAATTTAATCTTCTTATATCATTTAAATCAATCTTATCTGCTAGTTTGTTTATATATATTTTGATATCGGGAAATTTATCTAATACAACTTTTCTAACCACACACGCAGGATTATACACAGGAAAAAACCTCTTATCATCTTCCAAATTAACTAAATTATAATATTTGATCCTCCCATCAGTTGCAAAACCCATTGCAACATCTAACAAACCCTCTTTTAGTGAAAGGTATGTTAAACCTTGATCCATAATCTTTGCAATATACTTATTTTGAGGAAAATTATAATATTCTGCCAACGCCTTAAATCCATCACTTCTTCCGTAAAACTCTGCATCAATTCCTATCTTTATAGGTTTTTTTCTACCTTCCATATATTTAACTAGATCGCTAATATTATATATATTATATTCTTTAACATTCTTTTGTTGCATCATTAATGTGTACGTATTATTTATATCTAGAGGTTTTAACCATATTAATCCTTTCTTTTTGTCATTTTTTCTCACCCATTTATAAAGTTTACTACCATCTCTCATAATATCAAAGTCACTGCCCTTATAATAAACTGTATAAGCTGTACCAGTATATTCATAATACATATCAACTTGACCAGTCTCTAAAGCTTTTCTTATAACTGTTGAACCCACACCTTTTTTTAATACAATATTATAGCCTTTCTTCTCTAATAATATCCTTGTGATCTCTGAAAAAATTATATTTTCAGTAAAATTTTTTGCCCCAATAATTATTTTTTTCTCCTTTGAGAATAAAGACAATGGATTAATTAATAATAAACATAGGGTTATTACAATCAGTAATTTCTTAAGCACCTATCTTTACTCCCTCAGGTATTAAAATTTCATAAAAATAGGAACATAAAAAATCAGCGGTTAAAGCGAGCAATGCTGTGATTGTAGCACCACTTATTAATCTAGTGGAATCCATAAGTGCTATACCAGCAAATATAAGCTCCCCTAAGCCACCTGCCCCAATAAGACTGGCTAGTGAAGCTGTTGAAATATTTATAATTAATGCAACCCTAACCCCAGTAATTATTATACCAGCTGAAAGAGGCAATTCAATTTCAAACAATATCCTATTTGAAGATAAACCCATACCCTTTGCTGCATCAACTATTGATGGATCCACTGAATTTATACCTGCTAAAGTATTTCTAGCTATGGGGATAATAGAACAAACAATAAGAGCAACGATAGCACTTTTAAAACCAATACCTACCAAAAGAAGGGAAAATGCAAGAAATGCAAGAACTGGAATACTTTGACCTAATCCAACAATGTACAATGCTATAAAAGCATACTTTTTAAACCTTCCTCTTGTAAATACTATCCCTACCAATAGTCCTATGATAGTTGCTATAAGCATACTAATTAAAACCATGTTTATATGCTGAATAATTAATGTATAGACATAATACCTATTTACCGGCTTTTCAAAAAAGGATACTATACCAATCCTCTCTATAAATATGCCAATGTATATTAAAAGTCCAAAACTAAATATTTTGAAAGCTAGATCTAATAATTTCACAGCTTTTTAGTCTTTCTTTGTATTAATATACCCTTTGGTGTAATAATATATTCAAACAAATACATTAAAACATCAAATATAATTGCTATTACTGAAATAAAAATAGCTCCCGCCAATACCATCTCAAAATAGATCCTAGAAATGCCCATTTGTATTAAAACGCCAAGCCCGCCAGCACCAATATAGGCTGCTATAGCTGTAATGCCAATACTCAAAACTGAAGCAGTTCTGATGCCACCTATAATGATAGGTATACTCATTGGGATTGTTACCTCTTTCAATATATGCCAATTTGACAAACCTATAGCCTTTGCCGTACTAATGATTGTTCTATCAATATTTTTTAATGATGAATAGGTATTACTAATTATTGGTAGTTGATTGTATAGTACCAGTGCAATTATAGCTGGGGTTTTACCCAAAGAGAGATTAAATGGAGCAAGGATAGGAAGCATTAACCCAAAAAGAGCAATAGAGGGAATTGTCATTAATATGTTTGCAGCAGCAATCACTCTTTTTGCAATATTTTCATTAAAACTAATAAAAATACCAATAGGTAAAGCTATAATAATTGAGATAACAATGGACGTTAAAACGATAATGAGGTGTTCAATTGTTAATTGGATTATATAATTATAATTATTTGATATATATTCAATCATTATTTATTATATATATTTGTTATATAATTTTTTATATCCCTATAGCTAATAGTTCCTATTAATATACCTTCTTTATTTACTACTGGATAATGATAATTCTCATACATAAGCATATACCCCATCACATCACTTAAGACATGTTCTTCTCTAATAATGGCAGGGAAAGGCTTAACAATATATTCTATATCATATTCTACATTCTCTTCAGCTTTACATAAAATATCTTCTGTTAAATAACCCAAAGGCTTGCCTTTCTTTATGACATATATAAAATTCTCATCTGAAGATTTTAGTATATTATATGCTTCATCAATAGTTTGCTCTACTTTTATTATATTTTTAGGATTTCTTTGTACAACCCTTTTTACCTTAATAAGACTCAGTACTCTTAATGACCTATCAGTGCCAATAAAATTCTCTATATATTCATTTTTTGGATTAATCAAGATATTAAAGGGGGTATCATATTGAATTAATTCTCCCTTTCTGAAAATAGCTATTTTATCACCCATTTTTAGAGCTTCAGATATATCATGGGTTACAAAAATTATTGTCTTTTTTAACTTAGACTGTAAACTTAGCACCTCATCCTGAATCTGTACTCTGTTAATAGGATCTATTGCACCAAAGGGTTCATCCATTAGAATAATCTCTGGATCTACAGCTAAAGCTCTTGCTACACCCACCCTCTGGGCTTGCCCACCTGATAACTCAGCTGGATATCTATCACGATAGATCTCTGGCTCTAAATTAACAAGGTGCAAAAGCTCTTCAACCCTTTTTTCTATCTTTCTTTTGTCCCATTTTCTTATTTTTGGGATAAGTGAGATATTCTCACCGATTGTTTTATTTGGGAAAAGCCCAATCTGTTGTATTACATAACCCATACTCTGTCTAAGTTCTACTTCGTTATAATCGTTTATATCTCTACCATTAATAAGGATTGATCCGCTCGTTAGACTAACCAACCTATTAGTTAATTTGAGCAACGTAGTTTTTCCACATCCACTGGGGCCTAACAATACAACAATATTACCTTTTTCCACATTAAAAGATACATTATTTACTGCAACATGACTTTCTTTACCTCTCTTATATATTTTTGTTACAGCGTTATATTCAATCATAAAGATAGATTTAATTACTATAACACATTTATCAAAAAAATGAAGTTCTGAGTATAAATCTAAACTAGATTCGATAAATATTTAAATTCAACTAACAAAGCATCCAATATTATTAATTACAAGATTTTATTTAATGCATGCGAAGTTTAAACTTAAAGAAAAAATATCCTAGTGCTTGAGTAAATACATAGTATTTTACTCTTTTGCCAAACATCTTTTATGAGCAAGATAAATGATATTTATTAATTAATTTATTCAACCTTATTACACCATCAGCACCAGAAACTAAGACTACTTACGCTACTTTTACATCCCTATATAAGTGCTTATTTTTTTCATATAATCCCGGTAAAACTGACATGTTTTATCTATACTCTGATAAACAATTTTATTATCAATTTTTTCATATTCATGAATCAATCTATTCCTAAGTTCAGTGCTAGAAGCTATTTTATATGCAAACTCATGCTCTAAAACACCAATTTCAACTAAGTCAATAAATGAATTAAAATAATCAGTTGCTGGAGGTCTGTCCTTATCTTTAATAATAATATTATTAATATCAAGTGCTAAATCAATAATTAACTGTATCAATCTTTCTATACCATAATTTAGTATTTTATTTCTAATATAATCTTGATAACACGCTGGTTTTGCTTCCTCTAATTCATTTATATAATGATCCATTTTTAGCAATTTATCTATAACAACAGAACGTAAGGTATCTTTCATATTATCTTCATCCTACTCTTAAGGTAGTTTTCTCTCTCCTGTCTCAGAAACTTAGTATCTGCATAATGTGCTGCTGCATACAACTGAAATCTCAAAAAATCTTCTTCTGTCCCATAGATCAATCTTCCTTTACAGGCTACTTCTAATTTTAAGGTAGGAGTGGCTTTTTTCAAGTTAACTAAATCAATATTACTTCTCTTGTAATATTTAATCAAGTCACCTAGTAATGACAGCTCTGTCTCCTTAGTTAATAAATTACTACTCATATATCCTAAATCAAGGTCACTATCTTTATGTGTAGTCCCCTCAGCAAATGAACCAAAAACAACTAATAGAGTAATGCCATATTTATTTATTATCTCTTCGGCTATATTATCAATATACAACACTATTATCCCCTTAAACTACTGATATAGTAACTAAAAAGAGTTAACCTTTATACCATATTTTTTAATCCTATAATCTAGTTGTCTCACAGTCATATTTAGTAGCCTTGCAGCTTTTGCTTTAACAAAACCACTTTTTTTAAGTGCTTCCTCAATTGATCTCTTTTCAGTCAAAATTAATTCATTCTTATCATATATAGCTGAATCTCCTAAATTATCCCTGATATTATTATCTTCTGCTTCTGAATTGTTTTCCTCAAACATACCTAGGCAAGGCATCCCTCTTTGACATGCGAGATTTTCCTTTGTAACAACAGAGCCTTCAGTAAAGAGAACAGCCCTTTCTATACAACTCTCTAACTCCCTTATATTACCAGGCCATCTACACCTCATTAAAATATCAAGGGCACCTTTATCTAATTTAACATTCTTCCCATATTCTTTATTGATTCTTTGCAAAAAATACTCTGCTAAAAGAGGGATATCTTCTCTTCTTTTTCTTAAAGGAGGAATATAAATTGTTACTATATTAAGCCTGTAATACAGATCTAACCTAAAGTTACCCTTCTGAATCTCTTCTTCCAAATCCTTATTTGTCGCTGCTATTACCCTAACATCTATATCTATATCCCTTTGTCCGCCTACGCGGCAAATCTTTTTCTCCTGTAACACCCTCAACAATTTACTTTGAGCTTGCAAAGGCATATCACCTATTTCATCTAGCAATATAGTTCCCCCATTAGCTAATTCAAACTTACCTTTTTTCTGATCCGTTGCACCTGTAAAAGCTCCCTTTTCGTGGCCAAATAACTCGCTCTCAATTAATTCCATAGGAATTGAGGCACAATTTATTGCAACAAAGGGTTTATCTCTCCTATCAGAATTATAATGGATAGTCTTCGCTACAATTTCCTTGCCTGTACCACTTTCCCCACGAATTAAGACTGTAGTTTTTGTTTTAGCTGTCATTGCAATAGATTTGCAAACACTTTGCATTGCCTTACTTTTTCCTATTAAACCCTTAAAAGAAAATCTGCTCTTTAATTCATTCTCAAGCCTCAATTTCTCCTCAAGATATTTTGCTCTTTCTTGCTCTAAATTTTCAATTCTCTTAAGAAAGGATGAAATAAGGTTTGAAATCATTTTTAATAGGTCAATCTCACTTGAATATGTATATATGCTAGCTACATCTTTATCTAAAGCTAATACTCCAATAACTTCTCTCCCATCTTTTATTGGAACAGCAAGAAAACTTAACTCCTCTTTTTTTTCGCTTCGTTCAATTTTATCAATAAAAAGAGGTTCTCTGCTTACATCAGAAACAATCATAGGAGAGCCTATTTTAAATACCTTGCCAACAATCCCTTCGCCTACGTTATACCTAATTACTTTTTCTTGCTCTTTATTAATCCCAATTGAGGCCCCTATATATAGGTTTTTAGCAATATTATCATAGAGCAATATAAAACCTCTCTTTATCTGCAGATTACTCTTTAATATGTTTAACACGTTCTCTAGACAGGTTTTTTTATAGCTAGAATTATTTAGTACATTACTAATCTCATATATTGTCTGCATAGCTAGTTTGTAATAATTAACTTTTACCACCATTGTAATTTCACCCTTTATTAAAAGTTAATTAATTATCAATTTAATTCAATAAAATAAAAGGATTTAAACTATATTAGTTATATAATCGCCACCTATTACAACGAACTCTTGTTCTCCTGAAAAATGATGTAATGGGACAGCATCAGAAAAAAATATAACTTTAGTAAAAGGAACATCTACTTTAATGATAGTACTACCAAATTGCTCTGCAATTGTAGAATCTAAAGTAAAGGAATTTATATTATTATGTGTAGCAATAAACAGCTTATTATCAATTTTTGTTAAATCAAAACTCTCATCCAAGGAATCAATACCTCTATATAGAGTGATATATGGGATAAAATGGGGGTAAAATCTTTTAATAATAGTTTGTGTATAGTGATATAATAGGTCAAGCTGTAAAAACATTGCATTTTTATTGACTTTTGAAGACATACACTCACTAAGATATTCAATATAACTTTCAGATTCTAAGCTACATATCTTGTTTTTATGAAAATTCGGCACAATACCAAATCTACTTTCAACCCATCTTTTTAAGAGAGCACCCTCATACCTATTTGAGTCAAACATCCAACCCATAAGTATCTTATATAGGTTTCCAATTTTTTTATTTCTGCCATCCTTTAATTCAAATAACTCATAAACATATCTATCAAATATCTCATTTGCTTCTTTGAGTGTATTAGCCATATGAATTGCATTAAATAAATCTCTATGATATTCATAAACACCCATTATCTTAATTTCATCAATATTTTTATTGTAATCGGTACTTGCAAAATATGCAGAACTAACATTTATCATATTAAAAGTGGAATAAACCATAATTGATAATATAATAATTTATATGAAAATAAATAACAATATTATCGATAAAGCATTGGGGGCTTATCTTGGCTTTGCAATAGGTGATGCCCTTGGTGCTACTACAGAATTTATGAATGAAAATGAGATTAAACATACCTATGGAGTTCACAGAAAAATAATTGGGGGAGGATGGTTGCATTTAGAGGCAGGTAATATCACTGATGATACGCAGATGTGCTTATATTTAGGAAATAGTATAATTGATAACAACGGCTTTGATGAAAAAAAAGTTGCTATATATTTCCTGAATTGGATGAAATCAAAACCTATAGATATTGGTCACACTGTTAGAAGAGGCCTTGTAAATTTTAGAAAAACAGGTCACTGCGAGGTACCATACTCAGAATACGCAGCAGGTAATGGGGCCTGCATGAGAAACCTACCAATTATTTTATATTGTCTAAAAAATTGGAATAACTTTAGAGATCTAACAATTAAGCAATGTCATATAACACATAATAATAAACATTCAGATGCTATAACAATTGCTTTTGGTGAAATAACAAAAATTTTAATAGAAACAAGTGACAAAGAAAAAGCTTACAATTTTGTAATTAATTTTATAGATAAACATCCAAAATATAATTTTTTAAATTATAGAGGCGAGAACTCAGGTTATGTAGTTGATACATTTAAAATAGTTATGCATTATTTTTTTAATAACAATACATTTTACGATATTCTACTGCCAATCGTCAATAAAGGTGGTGATTGTGACACTAATGGAGCACTAGCTGGAATGTTAGCAGGTGCACTCTATGGAAGAAAGGGTTTGTATAAAGGTTGGCTAAAAAAGATCAAGAAGGAAATAAAAAGAGATATAGAA
>JAXHVM010000021.1 GCA_034189185.1 Deferribacterota bacterium | reverse complement strand
CTCATTTTTTAACTTCAAAAATTCATTAAATATAAATTCCTTTAACCTATACGTAACAATGGCACTATCTATAACTCTAGAATCACATCTTTCAATATTCTTTATTTTTATACCACACTTTACTTCTCGATTAAAAGAAGCAATTTTTGATTTCATATTATCTATTACTTCAGATTCGAAAAAAATTAATTCATTTAAACCTCTTACCCCAACAGGCAGTGGAAAAATATATCTCAATTTAGGTTGTTTATGATACCCCTTAGTAAAGTCCAAATTTATACCAATTGACCTTAACACAATCGAAAATAATCTTGTTACATCAAGGGCAGATAATAATATACCTTCTCTTAATTTAGCAAATCTTAAGGCATAACTATAAATTAAATCACTATTCGTTTTTCTAACAATATTAATAGTTTTACCAGTTTTATTTTCACTAGAGATTATATTATTGACTCTTTTAAAATCACATACGCCACAGCCACTACATTTAGAAAATGCGCAATTTTTTGTTGTGTCTAAATTTTTTGACTTTTTATATTCTTCTACTAAAAATTTTTTACTAACACCTATATCAATATTGTCCCAGGGCAAACAATCCTCATAGTTTATATCTCTTTCATAGTATTCCTTATAATTAATCCCCTCTTTCTCAAAAGCTAAAATCCATTTGTCAAAATCAAAATGTTCACTCCATTCATCAAATATTGCACCATTTTTATACGCATTATATATAACATCACCAATAGGATTATCACCCCTTGATATGATTGACTCTAGGACACTCTTTCTAATATCGTGAAAACTAGCTTCAATCTTGAGCCTTCTAAAAGACTTTTTTAAGTAATCTACCTTTTTATACAACTGCTCTATTGAATTTTGTTTATACCATTGAAAAGGGGTAAAAGGTTTAGCAACAAAATTTGAAATTGAAACAGATACCTTAAAACCTCTATTATACCTTTGACCCTCTTTCTTTATTCTATCAGATAATTTTATTATCTCTTCAATATCTTCTTCCTTTTCAAAAGGTAAGCCTATCATGAAATATATCTTTACCCTTCTATAACCCAATTTGGAGGAATTAACTACAGCATGTATTAATTGATCATTTGTTATATTCTTATTAATAATTTTTCTAAGCCTATCACTACCTGCCTCAGCAGCTATTGTAAAACCGCTCTGCTTTACCTTGGCAACCTCCTTTAATAGACCGCTATTATGTAAGTCAGCCCTGATTGATGGCAGTGATACTGCACACTTATAATCAAAAGACAATCTTTTAATAATTTCTATCAACTTCTCTAAATCTGAATAATCTGATACAGATAGTGATATAAAAGATAGATTAAGTTGCCCACTTTTCTCAACTTGGTTTATAGCTTCTTTGAAAAGACAATCAACACTTTTTTCTCTAAGAGGCCTATATATATAACCTGCTTGACAAAACCTACACCCATTTGTACAACCCCTTGCAACCTCAACTACAGCCCTATCATGAACAATGCTAAATAAAGGTATAATGTTAGCACTGTCCTCCACATCCCTTGAAAAACCCATCTCAATATGCCTTTTTATATATTTAGCTCTATTTATTTGGGGAACATAACAAAAGTCAAAAGAATCAAAAAATCTCAATATATCATGCCTTTTAGTTAACTTTAAGCTATATAATTCCTCGCATACCTCTACTAGCTTATTCTCCATCTCTCCAAAAAAGAAAATATCAATAAAGTTCATCAAGGGAGAAGGATTGTAAACAGAACTACCACCTGCTATAATTATTGGAAGGCCCCTTCTCTTGTTAGAGAACACTTCTAGAGCACCCTTTTCTAAAACTGATAATATATTTGAATATGTTAATTCTGATTGGAGAGAAAACCCAACTATATCAAAGGTATTTAATTTTTTCTTATATTCTAATGAACGATAGATTCTATCCTGAAATGTATTAATTGCATCTATATAGGGCATATAAAATCTATCAGCAAACAGACAACTAGATCTATTAATTCTATTATAGAGCAATTGTAAACCATAATTAGACATACCTATTTCATATAGATCAGGATATATTAAACAAATTCCTAATAAACCTTTAATATCCTTTTTAGAAATATTTATCTCTAGATTAGAATATCTCAGTGGTTTTTCTACATTTAACAACTCACTATAATGTAGTCTCATAGCTTTTGAAATCTTCTAATTGATACAGAATTTGCTATACCCAATAAAGTTGAAGCAGTTATGGTTATAGAACCCCCATAACTTATAAAAGGCATAGGGATACCCACTATGGGCATATACCCTATTGTCATTGCAGCATTAATATAAAAATGAATAAATAATAATGTAGCTACACCAACACAAAGTAGCTTACCACAAATCTCCCTTGCAATTAATGCAATATACAAAATTCTTATTATAAGTAACATATATAAAACAATTAGAAATAATGCACCTACAAACCCAAACTCTTCAGATAAGACAGAAAATACAAAATCTGTATGCTGTTCAGGCAAAAAATTTAGTTGTGATTGCGTTCCCTTTAGATAGCCCTTCCCATAAAGACCGCCAGATCCTATAGCAACTTTAGATTGAATAAGGTGATAACCTGATCCAAAGGGATCCCTTGAAGGATTTATAAATGTAAGCACTCTATCTCTTTGATAATCATGCAGATTAGCCCACAAAACAACAACCAAACAAAAGGAAAAAATAGAGAGTATTAAAAAAGCTCTAAATTGGATACCTCTAAATAGGAGTAGTACACACCACAACAATACTAACAAGCCTGCTGTACCAAGATCAGGCTGGTAAAATATTAACAAAAAAGGGGGTAAAACAACAAGAAATCTTATTATAATCTTTATTAAACCAAGTTTTTGCAAATTAAAATCACTAAAAAGCCTAGCCAAAACTATAACCCATATAACCTTAAACAACTCAGAAGGTTGAACTCTAATCAAGCCTAAATCTATCCAACTTTGTGCTCCCCTTCCAATATAGCCGTTAATTAAGACAAATGCTAATACTAAAAGGCCTACAACATAAAAAATATATGCATAGTTTATCAAATATCTATAATTAATAAGGGAGAAGCATATGAATATAATTAGTCCTAAAATTAGCCAATAGATTTGCTTAATATAAAATACCGAGACTTTAGATCCAGGATTAAAAGTAGCACTATAGATTATAAATATTCCAATAATAGAAAGTAATAAAAATAAGGCTAAAAGTAGATAATCAAAATATCTAATATTTAATTTATTTTTTAGCAACATAGCCTAAATCTATCATTTTATTTGCAATAGCTCCAGTGATTATAGCAGAGGTACTACTACCTGATCCACTATGCTCTACTAAGACCACAGTAATATACCTCGGATCATAAGCTGGAAAAACAGAAACAAACCAAGAATGATCTCTATATTTACGAGGTATATCTTCTTCCTCATACATTTTTGTTTGGCTTAATCCAACTACCTGAGCGGTGCCAGTTTTACCAGCTATATCAAGGCCTTTAACCCTTGCTCTATAACCTGTGCCATGCAGTGAATTGACAACCTCATGCATTGATTGCAATATGAAATCCCTAGTTTTCTTACTAATATCAACAGTCCTCTTAACCTCACTATTAATGGCAGTAGAACCGTTATTTCCCTTAATTTCCTTTAATAATGATGGTTTATAAACATAGCCCCCGTTAAATAAAGCTAAATAAGCAATCCCCATTTGTATAGGTGTTATTGAGATATAGCCTTGCCCAATAGAGGTTATAATTGTTTCACCTGGGAACCACGAACTTTTTAAATTGTTTCTTTTCCACTCTCTCGAGGGAAAAATACCTTTTTTTTCATTATATAGATCAATGCCCGTCTTTTCTCCTAAGCCAAGTAATTTTGAATATTTAGATATCAAATCAATTCCAACTTCCAATCCTGCGTTGTAAAAATATACATCACATGATTCCCTTATTGCACTTTTTAAATTCATAAATCCATGCCCTTCTTCTTTCCAACAATGATACTCATAGGGACCATATTTAAACACACCATTACAATAAAACTTATCATTTATTGACACTCTAGATTCTTTTAAAGCAATATAGGCTAATATAGGTTTATAAATAGAACCAGGGGAGTATAAGCCACTTATTGCTCTATTTGTTAATGGCCTATCCTTATCATTTACTAGAGCATTCCAATCCCTATTTTCTATATATGGAATAAAGAGATCTAAGTCATATGTTGGAGCAGAAAACAAAGAGAGTAATTCACCTTTTTTTATATCTAGCACAACAGCTGCACCAGTTAAATCTTTAAATAATTTTGATATAAATATTTGCAAATCAGAATCAATAGTTAAAACAATATCATCTCCTTTTATAGGCGGTTTCTCATCTAATATCTTATTTATCTGTCCATAATTGTTCACTTCTACCCTCATTGCGCCATTTTCACCCTTTAAAATATCTTCATATTTTTTTTCAATCCCACTTTTACCCAACAACTCGCCTATTCTATATCCTCCTAGTTTAACATCTTTTTTGTTAGCCTCACCTAAATAACCGATTATATGACTAAAGGCCTTACTATCACTATATGATCTGACAGAATTAGCCTCAATCTTAATACCCTTATACTTATCAATATGCTCCATTAAATATGACACGTCTTTATTATCTAAACCTCTATAAATTAATGCTGGTTCATAGACAAAGGTTTTTTCTATCCTTTCATAAGCTCTATCTACATCTAAATTAGGCAATATATCCTTTAACATAGAAATCAATTTTTTCAAATTATTGGCATCTTCTTTTACAACAAACAAATTATAGGTTGGTCTATTGGAGACAATAATCTTGCCGTTACTATCTAGTATTAAACCCCTTTCAGCTTTTATGTTTAATATTCTTATTCTATTGTTTTCAGCCAAATCAACAAATTTATCATAATTAATTATTTGTATATAGAATAATCCGCCAATTAAATTTAATATAATTAAAGTTAGAATTAGAATATAATTTCTAACTCTTTTTTTAAAATATTGATTAATCTTATCATCTAAAAATTTTAATATCAAAAGAAGCCCTTTTAATTGTATAATTTATTAACAAAATAAAAAAAATATCTATTAAAAATCGCTGCATAACTATGGGCATAAAATATTCATAAGAAAACCCATAATATATTAAATTAAAATTAATATATATAAAAATTAAAATACAGTAAAAAAAGAATCTTATATTAAAATGATCAAAATTGAAAAATTTGAAATATATTAATTTTATTATATAAAATGTATAAAATAATAACATATATATGCCAATAATTGGCATATATAAAAGATCTAGCATAAAGCCAGTTAGTATAGATATATAAATAAACTTTTCTCTTTTAAATAATTCAAGGAAAATTATATATAAAACTAAAATAAAATCGAATACCGATAAGATACTCCAAAAAACCAGATTTATAATATATAATAACAATATCAATGATATATATATTGTATATCTATTTTCAATTAGATTGTATAATAAATACATTTTCAACTTTATAAAAATCAACAAAGCTTTCTAGCCAGATTTTTCTAAACATACTTTTTGGCTCTATCTCTATTTTTACAACCTTTCCAACGGGCAAACCTTTTGGATATACCTTACCTAGACCTGAAGTTATGAAAATATCATCTACTGTAACGTTATCATCCTTAATATAGTAATCTACAACCAATCTTTTTCTGCTATCGCCATGCATAATGCCAATAGTCCTAGTTTTAAAATTCATAACACTTACATTATTATTAGGATTAATAACTGTTATCACTTTAGCTGAATTACTGTATACCTCAACAACTTTGCCAATTAATCCATCATAATTTATAACTGGATCGTCAATAGATATTCCCTGTTTTTTGCCTTTATCTATAATAAAAAAGCTTATATAACCGTTTATACTTCTACCTATAACATTACAAGCTAAACCATCTAGATTGTATATTTTTTTTATCTTTAGTATTTTTTTTAGGCTTTCATAGGTCTTTAATTTTTCTTTGAGAACTATATTTTCAAAATGTAGCCTTTTATTTTCTTCAATTACTTCTTTATATTTTTCTTTAATATTAACTAAATCTATATATGAGTCATATATGTTAACAACACAATTGACACCTTTATGACTATAATATACGAATGGATTTAATATATCCCCAATTATTCCTTTAAAAGGCCCTGTAATACTTGGATTTCTTATCTGTAAAATAATTAAAGGTATTAGAATAAAAACAAAAATAAGGACATATTTCCATATTCTCATTACTCATTTACTATTTTTTTCAACAATTTTATCTCTTCCAACATCTTACCAGCTCCCTTAACAACAGCTGTTAAAGGTTCATCTGCAATCAATGCTGGCAATCCTGTTACCTCAGAAATCATTTTGTCAAGCCCCTTAAGTAATGCTCCTCCACCAGTTAGCATAATACCCCTATCAATTATATCTGCTGACAAATCTGGTGGGGTATTTTCAAGGGCAATCTTTACTGCATTAACAATCATTTTAACAGGTTCAGCCAAGGCCTCTCTTATTTCTTTATCATTTATCTCAATTGTCTTTGGAACCCCCTCTACTTTATCCCTACCCTTTATTTCAACAGACATCTCTTCATCTAATGGGTATGCTGAGCCAATTGACATTTTAATTTTTTCAGCTGTTGAATAACCAATCAAAAGGTTATATTTACTTTTTATATAATTAACTATGGCTTCATCTAGTTCGTCGCCGGCAACACGTATAGAGCTTGTATATACCATTCCAGAAAGAGAGATGACTGCAACCTCAGTTGTACCTCCCCCAATATCAACAACCATATTGCCAGCAGCTTCCTCTATAGGTAATCCTGCACCAATTGCTGCTGCTATAGGCTCTTCTACAATATACACCTCTCTTGCTCCAGCTTGTATAGCAGAATCTTTTACTGCCCTTCTTTCAACCTGGGTAACACCAGAGGGGACACTTATTATAATTCTAGGCCTAACAAGGAATCTTCTATTTTGAACCTTCTGTATAAAATATTTAAGCATCTTTTCTGTAGTATCAAAATCTGCAATAACACCATCCTTCATAGGTCTTAACGCAACAATATTTGCTGGGGTTCGCCCAAGCATGCTTTTTGCCTCAGAACCAACTGCTAATATCTCTTTAGTATTTCTATTTAAAGCAACAACAGAGGGCTCTGAACATACGATGCCTTTACCTCTTACGTAAATCAATGTATTAGCTGTGCCCAAATCAATTGCTAAATCATTTGAAAAACCAAAAAAAATATTTTTAAACACTTTTAACCCTCAAATTTTAATCTTATATCTCTATAAATTCAACATCCATTGTTGCTAAATCGATTGTACATATAGTAGATAAGCCAGATATATAGCCAGATACTGTACCCGGATTTACTATTATCTGATTACCTTTTTTGTGGTAGTCTTTGTTATGGGTATGACCATATAATACAACGTCTATATTTTCATCAATATCATCTATTATAAATTGTTCATGGAATATTATAATTTGCTTACCATCTAATACAATTTTTTTTGGCATTTTATGAAACCTTCCAGAGGTCACATGATTAATCAATTGTAAATCCCCATCATTATTTCCAAAAACACCTATATAATCACAATTTAAATTCTCTAATGGTTTAGCTGCAAAAGGGGAAACTATATCACCACAATGGATAACATATTCAACTTTTTTGCTATTAAAGATAGCAATACTTTTATTAATTTTTTCCATTGCATCATGGGTATCTGATAAAACACCTATCAACATTTTATCCCCCAATTGTAATTTTTATTATTGTAATACAATAAAAGATATTATATAACAAGTAAAATTTATGGACGATCACAAATTTATTAAACTTCAAAACATTAAAGAGTTAGATATTAACCCTTACATTAACAGTTTTAGGGTTGAATTCCCTATTAAGCAAATTGTTAACAGATACGAAGATTTAGATAATTCTACCCTTCTTAAAAATAAATATAAATTTATAGTTGCTGGTAGAATAATGGCTATAAGAAGCTTTGGGAAGGTAGCTTTTTTATCGCTACAAGATTCAAGTGGTACAATTCAAGCATATGTTAGGACAAAAGATCTAAATGAAACAGATAGAAATATCTATAATAACATTGAAACAGGTGACTTTATAGGTGTTAGTGGATATCTCTTTAAAACCAAGACAGAAGAGTTAACAATATATACTGAAACTATCACACTATTAACTAAATCTCTGCGAGATTTACCAGAAAAGTGGCATGGCCTAAAAGATATTGAAAAACGGTTAAGACAAAGATATCTAGATATATTAGTAAATAGAGAAAGTAGGGAAGTCTTTATAAAACGCTCTATAATTATTCAGCAAATTAGGGAATATTTTATAGCACACAATTTTTTAGAGGTAGAAACCCCTATGTTGCAACCCTATGCAGGAGGAGCTACGGCAACACCTTTTAAAACTTATTTTAGCAGCTTAAATAGGGAGTACTATCTAAGAATAGCCCCTGAGTTATATTTAAAAAGGCTTGTTATTGGTGGCTTTGAAAGGGTATTTGAGATAAATAAAAATTTCAGGAATGAAGGAGTTTCAATAAAGCACAACCCAGAATTTACAATGATTGAGTGGTATATGGCCTATGCTGATTATTATGACCTTATGAGAATGACAGAGGATCTAATAAATAATCTCGCTTTAAAAATAAATAATAATAGAGAAATTGAGTTTAAAGGTAAAAAGATAGATTTAAGTCCACCATGGCAAAAATTATCACTCAATAATGCAATCCTAAAATACAGTAATATCTCAGAGGAAGAGTTAAATAGTTTTGAACAACTATTAAATATTGCAAAGAAAATAGGGATAGAGCTAGAAGAAAGTATTACACATAATAAATTAAAAGTAAAAATATTTGAAAAATTGGTTGAAGAAAAACTAGTTGATCCAACATTTATTACCGACTATCCAAAGGAGGTTTCACCTTTAGCAAAAGCTAAAGAAGACGACTCAGAGACGACAGAAAGATTTGAACTGTATATAGGTGGCATGGAGATAGCTAATGGTTTTAATGAACTAAATGATCCAATCGAGCAAAAGAAAAGATTTGAAGAACAGATTAAAAATAGCGAAGATAAGACATTAGATCAAGACTATATTAATGCCCTTGAATATGGGCTTCCACCAACTGCTGGCGAGGGTTTGGGTGTAGATAGATTAATTATGTTATTTACAGGTAAAAGCTCAATTAGGGATGTAATATTATTCCCACAACTTAGATCATAATAGTCATAACTATCTAAATATTTTTAACCCACTTAAACTTTTTATTTTTTTATTTGTATGCATTTCTATATAAGCTGTAAAAATTTCTAATAGTCTAAACTCCCTATCTTCATCGATATCTTTAAATCTAAAAGCATTTTTGTCCTCTAAAATTTTAATAACTTTATAATCTGTGTTATCTATGTTTTTTTTAATCTTAAAATCTATTGCACAGTCTGGACAGAGCAATCCTTCATCACATAAAAAAAGTGTATCATTTAGCTGTTGACCGCATTTGCAGCAGTAATGAAAATCAAATATAATACCACTTTTTTTTAATATATAATAAATGGTGTAGATAGAAAATTTTGTATAATTTTTTTCCTTTACATTTAATAGTAGTTTAAATAAATAACTATCTGCCATCTCTAAGGGATAGAGCATATCTATGATCTCAAAAATAATAATAAGTCTTAAATATATAGGTTTAATCTCTATATAGTGATAATAATCTGGAAAAACCCTAAAATTGTAAAATTTATTAAGATCGGAATTTGCTTTCTTAAAAAAATCTATCTCACCTGGTATTACTTTTGAGATACTTCCTTTTTTAGTAAAAGCCTTCCCTATAAAAAATTTTAATTTTCCATAATCTTCAGTATAAGCGTAGGCTATAGCTGAATAATCAGAGAAATTTAATAACCTGTAGAAAAATCCTCTTGTTAGTTCCCTACTCATACAAATATATTCAATAATAGTAGAGATATTGTAAAATATATTGTCAAGCCAGTGATATCATTTAATGTCGATATTAAAGGACTTGACGCAACAGCAGGATCAAGCTTCATCTTAATTAGTGTAGCAGGTACTATGGAGCCTATAAATGTTGCAAAAATTATAGCAGACAACATAGCAACACCTAATACTACCCCTACCTTAACATCTACACCAAGAATTGGGGCTACAATACTAAGCAATAATCCTAATAAAACCCCCATAATAACACCTACGCGAACCTCTTTAAATATAACTTTAACCATATCTTTCTTTGTAATTTTGCCAAGAGCTAAACCTCTAATTAATATAGTAGATGATTGAGTACCTACATTACCTGCCATTGCCATAATAAGTGGAATAAAACTTGCTAGAACGGCAAACTCCTGCACTTTACCATGGAAATAACTAATAATAAAGGCTGTTATTAACTCCCCAAAAAAGGTTATTAACAGCCAGGGGGATCTCACCTTTGCAATCCAAAAAGATCTATTACCTATTATTAATTCATCATCAGTAGTACCAGCCATCTTATATATATCTTCTGTGGTCTCTTCCCTAATAATATCTATAACATCATCTACAGTGATGATTCCAACTAGCCTATTATTTGTATCAACTACAGGTACTGCCAATAAATCATAGCGCTCAACTATTTTAGCAACTTCTTCCCTATCTGTATAAACGTCTACCTTTATGACATCTCTTGTCATTACTTCCTTAAGCTTTCTTTCAGGAGGATTTAATATTAACTGTCTAAGAGATACAACACCTGATAGTTTGCCTTCAGAGTCTACAACATAAAGGTAGAAAACCATCTCCAAATTTTCTGCCTTGTGTAAAACCTTTGTCGCTTCTTTCACAGTTGTATCTTCATGTAATGCAAAAAAATTAGGATTCATAGTAAAACCAGCAGAATCCTCTGGATACCTAAGCAATCTCTCAACTCTACTAGCTTTTTGCTTATCCATATAACTTAGGATTTCACTAATCCTTTCTTCATCAACCAGCATTAGTATATTAGCAGCATCATCTGACTCCATCTCATTTAGTAGCATTGCTATCTCTTTTGAATTCATTGTTTCAAACAATTCAATTATTTGGCTTTCTTCAAGCTCCAATATAACTTTAGAAAGAATTGGTTTGCCGCCTAGAATATTCCATATTTTCTTTCTATCTAAATCACTGAGATTTTTTATAATGATTGCTATATCAGCAGGATGTAATTTTAGTAATAGATTCTCAAGGTGATTTATTGCATTTCTTCTTATAAGCTTCTTTACTGAATCTATCTTTATTTTTAACGGCGTTGTCATTGTATGTAATTGCCCCTTTAAAAGCGTAAAACTTTATATCTGATTGTTAATTATCTTAAATTTTAAGTATTAGTTCAAGATAAATTTAAAATTACAAATAACTATTATTCAACATTCTCTTTTGTGGAGTCTTCTAACTTTATTTCTACTTTCCTCAGCTTCCTTCCTTCTCTACTTAACACCTTTAAAATATACTTATCAAAAGTATATTCCTCGCCAATTTCTGGTATTTTTCCTGCTAGTGAATAGATTAAACCAGCTAGTGTTTCACAATCATCTGTTATATCATTTTTCTCAATATTAAAATACTCTAAAAAATCATTTATATTTATTCTTGCATCAGCCTTATATACATTATCAGCTACCTTGACTATTTTTATATCTTCTTCGTTGTCAAATTCATCCCTTATCTCTCCTACTATCTCTTCAAGTATATCCTCTAAAGTGACAAGGCCAGCAACCCCCCCATATTCATCTATAACTATAGCCATATGTATCCTTTTTGCTTGAAATTCTCTTAATAGTTCATCTATCTTTTTAGTTTCTGGAACAAAATAGGGCTTCCTCAGTATTGATCTAATCTCTATATCATTAAATGTATCACTGCTATATTTTAGAAGGTCTTTAACGTATAAAATACCAATAATATTATCAACCCTGCCTTCAAATACAGGTATCCTTGAAAACTCATATTCTCTTATAACCTTAATAATCTCATCTTTGCTCTCCTCTACATCAACTGCAAGCATATCTGTTCGGGGGACCATAACCTCTTTTACAGTCATATCAGACATCTCGAAGATATTGTGCAACATCTCCCTTTTTTGATATTCTAATATACCTTCTTTACCACCCACTTTAATTAAAAATTCTATTTCATCCTCAGTTATTGTTGGTCCTATCCTTTCAATTTTGATACCGGTTATTTTGCTTAAGAAAATAACAAAGTATTCTAATAGGTATGTAATTGGGTAAAACAAGTAATAAAATAATTTTAATATATTAATAAAATATATACTAAGCTTCTCATAATTATGCTTTGCTAATGTCTTTGGGGTTATCTCTGCAAGTAATAGTATTAGAAAAGTCATAATACCTGTAGTTAATGCAACTTCTATACTACCAAAAATTTTAATTGATAAGTCCGTTGCTAGAACGGAACTTAAAATATTAACTAAATTATTCCCCACAAGAATTGTTATTAAAATCCTATTAGGCCTCAATAGCCATAATGTTAAAGCTTTAGCTTTCCCTCTATCCTCCTCTTCTAATAATTTTCTTGTTTTAAACTCAGAAATTGAAGTAAGTGCAGTTTCAGTAGCCGAAAAAAAAGCTGATAATAATAAACAGAGTATTATAAAAATTATCTCCAATTCTAAACTAATTGCCATAATAGATTATATCTCCAAAATATGCTTACATTTATCGAATAATATATCTTGAAAGTTAAACATTTTTGATTCTTCTTCTTTTGATTTTTCATGGTCATAGCCAAGCAAATGAAGAATTCCGTGGATAAATAGGTATATCACCTCAAATTTTAAAGATGCTCTATCGTAATCAATGTTTTTCAATGCTGTATCAATTGAAATAACAATATCGCCTAATACGGGATCATAAATTTCATCTGGCTCATTCATTGGAAAAGCAAGTACATCTGTAGGATAATCACATCCCCTATATTTTGCATTCAACTTTTTTATAAACTCATCATCACATAACAATAAACTTATTTCAGCAGAATCTTTTCCATACTTTACTCCTTCAAGAACGATATCAGCAATAACTTCAAATTGATACTTACTAACCTCACTATAATTATAATTATTTATAAGCTCTACTTTAATATTAACTTGTTGCTTCTCTTTCATACTCGTCAAAAGCCTCAATAATCCTTTGTACAATGGGGTTTCTCACTACATCACTTTTATCAAAATATATAAATTTAATATCTTTTATATCCCTTAATATGTCTTGAGCCAAAATAAGACCAGAATTTTTATTTGCAGGCAGATCTACTTGCGTTACATCTCCATTTATTACAGCTTTTGAGTTAAAACCCAATCTTGTTAAAAACATTTTCAACTGTCTAATAGTTGTATTTTGTGCTTCATCTAAAACAATAAAGGAATCGTTGAGGGTTCTGCCACGCATATATGCAAGGGGGGCAAGTTCTATAACACCCTTCTCTATCAACCTATTAGCTTTTTCAGCATCTAACATTTCAAAGAGGGCATCATAAAGCGGTCTTAGATATGGATCTATTTTAGCAGCAATATCTCCTGGCAAAAATCCTAAGGATTCGCCTGCTTCAACTGCAGGTCTAGTTAAAATTATTCTACTAATTTTTTTCTCTAAAAACATATTTATTGCCAAGGCCATTGCAAGATATGTTTTGCCAGTACCAGCTGGTCCTATACAAAATACAACATCATTATTTCTAATTGCATTAACATAGTTATACTGATTTTTTGTTTTTAAAAAAACCTCCTTTGTCCAACCAGCTACTCTGATTCTATCAAGGAATACATCCTCTACATTAGATCCCTTACTATTTTGAAGCATATTAAATACATCTTTTACATCATCTATCGATATTCTTCTTTTAGATGCAATTGCTGATAAATGTTTTAATAGTTTTTCTACGAATAAAACTTCATTTTCATCGCCTTCTAAATAAATATTACTAGATCTAGCAGATATATTTACATTAATTTTACTTTTTATATATTTTACAAAACTATCTTCTTGACCCAAAATCCAAGGTATTACCTGTTCATCTAATGTAATTTTTTTCCTCATCTACACCCTTTTCTGCTGTAAATTTTTCAAATAAAATCTTAGCCATTGAAAGCTCATCGCTTTTGTTCTTTATTTTTCCATCGATCTTTAGTTTAAGTAGCTCATCTAAAACTACACCAAATAACTTAGAAGGCTTGAAACCTGCCTCTATCAAATCATTACCATTTATTTCTAGCTTAATATCTTTAAATTTTGTAAGATAATCCTTTAAACATCTATCAAAATCTTTACCCATTAAAGCGCTAATAAACAGTACATATTCGATATTTAATTCCCTTAAATAAAAAAACACTTCAGAGTTTTTAATATTCTGCTTCCTTTTTAATTTACCATATATACTTTTTGCTTTAAAAAAGGAACTTAAAAATTCTTTCTCAAAAGATTTTGGGAATTGAAACTTCTTTAATACCCTTTTAACATCCTTAAATTTTAATTCATTAATTAAAATGGCAAATCTACATTTATACAGTTCTACATAATCTTTAAATTGAATTGTGTACCAATTATATATTCTACTAAGATTAGAAAATAACCTTATCTTATATTCATCTATTGTTATTTTCTCATGTATAAAGGGTAGAATTTTAAAAGTATCTAATAATTTTAGACCTTCCAAATAACCATCTTCTTCAAGCAAATGCCTTAATTCATACCAAAACCTCGAGCCAGGCACCCTAGAAAAAAGATTCAAATCCACAGCATTTTTTAATAATCTAGTTGTATGTTTGCCAATGTCAAATTTATAACGAATTGCAAAGCGTATTGCCCTTATACCACGTGTTGGATCCTCTATAAAACTTAAGTTATGTAGCACCCTTATCTTTTTATCAGCTATATCCCTTAAACCGCCATAATAATCTATTATTTTACCAAAATCAGACTTATTTATTTGGATAGCCATAGCATTAATAGTAAAATCTCTTCTAAACAAATCTCTTTTAATAGATGAAAATTCAACAATTGGAAAGGCACCAGGGTGATCATAGTATTCAGTTCTACTTGTTGCAAAATCTATTCTGAGCCCATCAAGTAAAACAACGGCAGTCTTAAACTTGTCATGGATATGTATTTTAGCATTTTTTATTTTTGCAAATCTCTTTGCTAATAATATGGCGTTGCCTTCTACCACAATATCAACATCTAGATTTAGATAATTAAGAAGAAGATCCCTTACAAATCCTCCAACTAAATAAACATTAATATTTAGTTTATCTGCCAACTCGCCAATTTCAATAAAAATTTTATAAAGACTATCGCCATACCTATTTTTAATGATAGAGGCAACATTTTTTTCATTATATATTTTAATATTATTAAAAACAATATTTCCAAAGTTTTTATTTTTTGCTAATTTACTCTGAAACATCCTGAGAAGATCGACCCTTGTAATTACACCAATCAACCTATCATCCTTTACAACAGGCACTAATTTTTGATTATTACCTATAATAATATTTTCAACAGTATAGTATGGTGTATCCTCTGTTACAATATCAAATTCAACTTGCATTATATTCTTTATGGGTTCTTTATTTATTCCATGTTTAATACCTTGCAATATATCCTGTCTTGTAACTATACCTATAACCTTTGAATCCTTTACAACTGGCATAGTATTAAAATTATATTTTGTAAATATATCTAATGCCTTTTCAAAAGAGAAATCCTCTTCTAAAGCTACAGCAGGGGAAGTCATCAAATCTCTTGCATATTCTACAAATCTTAATGCCTTCTTTATTATCAATTTAAATCTCTCAAGAGCCTCCTGTAAGGTCATATCTTTAATAGTTGCTGATGCCGCATAGGGGTGACCGCCACCACCATAATATTCTGCTACTTTAGAAACATCTATTCTATTATCATTACTCCTTGCAACGAAAAAAATCCTATCCCCACTTCTTACAAAAACAAAGATACAATCTAAGTTTTCTATATCCATAATTCTATGTGTTAGGTAAGAAACATCTTCAACATATTCATCATGGGATGCATGGGAATATGAAATTAAAATTCCATCAATTCTATAAATATTTAAATTATTAATTAATTCATTTAATATATTAATCTGTTCCTTTGTGAGTTCTTTTTTTACATATTGACTAACTAAATTTATATTTGCACCGAGCTCTAGCAACTTACTACAAATCTTTAGATCAAGGGGAGTAGTGCCATAAAAAGTAAGAAAACCAGTGTCTTCATAAATACCTAGCAAAAAAAATGATGCTTCATCCTCGTCAATGGGCACTTCTTTTTCTATTAATTCCTGCACAACAAGTGTTGTTGTAGCTCCAATCTTTTCAATATAATACTCATTTGCTGCAATATCCCATCCACTATCAGGATGATGATCATATAGTATCACTTTCTTAGCTAAAGGTAAAATATACTTTAGATTACCCAATCTATTTGCATATTTACAATCAGTTATAACTACCAAATCAATATTATCTATCTCACTTAGATTTATGTCGGAAAACCTCTTAATATTTATATCTATATACTCATTTTCTAAAAATGTTTTAACATTACTTTCAGGATCGGTATCTAGTAAAATATAATCACAGTTGTATAGTTTAAATGCCCCAAAGGCACTTGCCAATGCATCAAAATCTGCTTTCAAATGTGTAAGAACGATCTTCAAGCTAAAACTCTTTCCTTTTAAAGCGTGGATGGTTTTCCATTAATGCATTTCTAAGGTTGTCATCATTTAAATGTGTATATACCTGGGTTGTATTTAAGCTAGAATGACCTAAAAATATCTGAATACTTCTTAAATCTGCTCCACCACTTAAAAGATGGGTTGCGAAAGAGTGTCTCAAGGTATGGGGTGTAATATTTTTTCTAATCCCTGCTTTATAACAATAATCCTTTATAATATTCCATATAGAGACTCTAGACAGTTTTGTACCAAAACGATTGAGAAATAAATAACCATCATCCCTATTTTTCACTAAATAATCTCTTCTAACTACCAAATAGTCCTTTATATGCGCACAAAGATTCTCATACAAAGGAACATATCTATATTTTGAACCCTTACCTACAACTCTAATGATACCTCTTTCTAAATCTAAATCAATAACACGCATATTTGATACTTCTGACACTCTAGCACCAGTAGCGTATAATGTTTCAATAATAATTTTATCCCTAAATCCCAATGGTTTTTTCGTATTAGGAATATTTATAAGCTTTTCTACCTCATTTATACTTAAGAAATTTGGTAATTTTTCCCAATTTTTAGGTCTAGAAATTTTAATAACTGGGTTTTCATCAATATTTTTCTCAACTAATAAGTAATCAAAAAATGTAGTTAAACCTGATAATATTCTATTAATTGATTCATTAGAATATCTATTTTCTCTTAAATAATATATAAACTCTATAATATCATTAGAATTTACAAAAAGTAAGTCCTTTTCTAAAAAGTCGGCAAACATTTTAACATCGTGAAGATAAGCAGATATCGTATTATTGCTTAATGCAAGTTCAAATCTCAGATAATCTTTAAATCCTTTTAAAATTATGCACCTTTTAAAAAAATAGTTTGAAATTATTAATATATCTCTTTACAATCTATATTAAATACAGTATAATTTCAAGTTAAATAAGTTATAAATATATTTTATTATTTATGAAAGTAATGAGGAGGTTCAAATGAGAAAAATAACAGATGAAGAAGCTTTAGAGTATCATAGTGGAGCCAGAGCTGGTAAAATAGAAGTTGTGCCCACTAAACCATGTATAACACAAAGAGACTTATCTCTTGCCTATACACCAGGCGTAGCTATTCCTTGTAAAAAAATAGAGAGCGATATTAACAATGTCTTTAAATATACCGCAAAAGGCAATCTTGTTGCAGTAGTATCAAATGGCACAGCTGTATTAGGCCTTGGAAATATAGGGGCTTTAGCTGGAAAACCTGTAATGGAAGGCAAGGGTGTATTATTCAAACGCTTTGCTGATGTTGATGTCTTTGATATTGAAGTAAATTCAGAAAACCCAGATGATATTATAAAGGTGTGCAAATTAATTGAACCCACTTTTGGTGGTATCAATTTAGAGGATATTAAAGCTCCTGATTGTTTTTACATCGAAGAGACATTAAAAGAGGCTCTAAATATCCCCGTTTTTCATGATGATCAACACGGAACAGCTATTATTGCTTCAGCAGGTCTTGTTAACGCACTTGAATTGCAAAATAAAAAAATTGAAGATGTTAAAATAGTTATTAATGGCGCTGGAGCTGCTGGTATAGCTATAGGTAAAATGCTCCTTCTGCTTGGCGCAAAAAAAGAGAACATAAGAATGTGTGACTCAAAAGGTGTGATTTATGAAGGTAGAGCAGAAGGAATGAATAAATATAAGGAAGAATTTGCTGCTCCCACTGAAGAAAGAACCCTATTTGATGCAATGAAAGGTGCAGATGTCTTTATGGGGGTTTCAGTAAAGGGTGTCGTTAGCAAGGAAATGGTGAGGAATATGTCAAGTAGACCAATCATAATGGCTATGGCAAACCCCGATCCTGAGATCACTCCAGAAGAGGTTGCAGAGGTAAGAGATGATGTTATAATGGCAACTGGTAGATCTGATTATCCAAATCAAGTAAATAATGTATTAGGCTTCCCTTTTATCTTTAGGGGAGCATTAGATGTTAGAGCTACAACTATTAATGACGAAATGAAATTAGCTGCCTCTAAAGCGCTTGCCAGACTTGCCAAAGAGGCAGTCCCTAAAGATGTGTGCAGAGCCTATGGTCTAAAGCATATCGAATTTGGAAAGGATTATATAATACCTAAACCTTTTGATCCAAGAGTTTTAACATATGAGGCTTCTGCCGTTGCAAAAGCAGCAATTGAGAGTGGTGTAGCTAGAAAAAATATAGATGATTTTACACAATATAGATACGCCCTTGAATCACGACTATCTATTGAAAAAGATTTTATTAGAATAATTATAAATATGGCTATGGAATCCCCAAAAAAGCTTGTATTCCCAGAAGCAGAACATGAAAACATTTTAAGAGCAG
>JAXHVM010000020.1 GCA_034189185.1 Deferribacterota bacterium | reverse complement strand
TGAAGAACAAGAGTCTGTTTTGTCATATTATAGAAAATTATTTAGATATATATTAGTTGATGAGTACCAAGATACAAATTTATTACAATTTTATTTTGTTAAATATTTGTCAGAGGGTTCTAATATATGTGTAGTTGGGGATGATGACCAGTCAATCTATTCGTGGAGGGGAGCTGAAATAAAGAATATATTGGAATTTGAAAAATATTTTAAAAATGCCTGCACGATAAAATTAACTAAAAATTATAGAAGCACTCAAAATATATTAGATATTTCAAACAAATTAATATCAAATAATAGGTTTAGAAAAGGAAAAAATTTGATTGCAGCAAAGGATTATAAAGGGTTTGTAGAAATAAAAAATCTTGAAAGTGATGAAGAAGAAGCACATTTTGTTGTAAAAAAGATAAGGCACTTAATAGATGAAGGTCTTAACCCAAATGAAATTGCAATTCTTTATAGGACAAATGCTCAATCTAGAATCTTTGAAACATATCTAACAAATGCAGGTATCCCCTATAGGGTGATAGGTAACCTTTCTTTTTATAGTAGAAAAGAGATAAAAGATATACTTGCATATATGAAAATTTTTGACAATCCCTTTGATAGTGAGTCTTTAATGAGGGCTTTGAAAAATCCACCTAGTGGTATTGGTGAAAAAACCTTAAAAAAAATTATTGAAATCTCTATTGAGAATAGCTGTGACTTATTAACCTCAATTAAGATATTAACACCTAGTCTAAGTGGTAGACAGAAAAATGCACTTTATAGCTTTTTGGAATTAATGGAAGAGATTAAAAATATGCCGGATATCGCTAGTATTATAAATTTAGTTTTAAAAAAGAGGGATTATGAGAATTATCTAAAAAGTTTTGAGGAAGACAATGTAGCCAATAAAAGAATATATAACATATATGAATTAATTAATGCTGCAATAAAATTTTCCGAAAATAACGAGGAGTCTACCCTATCAGATTTTTTGGCTAGTATTTCCCTTATTACATCAAGTGATGTAGAGAATCATGATGCTGTAAATCTACTAACTGTACATTCAGCTAAAGGGTTAGAATTTTCTAGCCTATTTGTTGTTGGTTTAGAAGAGGGCCTGTTTCCACTTTATAGGGCTTATGATAGTAGTGAAAGCTTAGAAGAAGAGAGGAGGCTCTGTTATGTTGCTGTTACGAGAGCAAAGGATAGGCTCTTTTTGACATGGGCAAAAAATAGGATGTTATATGGTAATATTGTAAAAAATGAGCCTTCACCATTTCTTAAAGAGTTATCTGTAAACTCTAAGAGTTTTAAAAGTAAAGATATGTTTAGACGGGGAGATTTAATAGTTCATAAAAATTTTGGTAAAGGGGTGATTATAGAAAAGAAAGGGGAAGGAGAGACAGCTAAACTTAGAATTATGTTTAAGGAGGCTGGCACAAAAACAATTATTGCCAAATATATAAATACTCTTTAAAATGTAGTCTTAAATAGGGAGGTTTAAATGGCAGAGCTTACAAAAGAAAGTGTTTTACATGTTGCAAGATTAGCATATCTATCAATTGATGATGAAAAATTAGATAGATTTACTGAAGAATTTAATGATATTGTTAATTATGTGGAAAAACTATCAGAAATAAATACAGATAATATTGAACCGACTTCTCATGTACTTGAAATTAAAAATGTTTTTAGGGAAGATTTTGCTCAACCCTCTTTAGACAAAGAGGAGGTTTTTAAGAATGCACCACAATATGAGAAGGATCATTTTAAGGTTCCAAGGATAATAGAGGGGTAATATGCTAGATTTACTTAAAGCTAATTTAATTGATATAAAAGAGGCATTAGATAAAAAAGATATCTCCTGTGAAGAGTTAGTTCAATTTTATTTAGATAGGATAAAGAGTATAGATGAGAAATTGCAGTCTTTTATTACTATAAATGATAATGCTTTGATTGAGGCAAGACAATATGATAATATAAGGCGCAAAAAAGAAGGTTTTCCGAATTTTGCTGGAATACCAATTGCAATAAAGGATAATATTGTTACTGATGATATGCCTACAACATGTGGTTCGAAAATTTTAGAAAATTATATATCTCCTTTTAATGCAACTGTTGTAAAGAAATTGAAAAAAGAAGGTTTTATCATCCTCGGAAAGTTAAATTTAGATGAATTTGCAATGGGTTCTTCCTGTGAGAATTCTTATTATAAAAATACTAAAAATCCGTGGGATCTCTCAAGAGTACCTGGTGGATCTTCTGGCGGCTCTGCTGCAGCTACAGCTGCAAGACTTACGCCAGTATCAATTGGCTCTGATACTGGAGGGTCTATAAGGTTGCCCGCTTCTTTTTGTGGAATTGTTGGTTTTAAGCCAACCTATGGTGCTATATCCCGTTATGGTTTGGTAGCATTTGCATCTAGTTTAGATCAAATTGGCCCACTTACTACTAGTGTCTTTGATGCCTCTATTTTGTTGTCAATATTAAGTGGTCATGATCCGCTTGATTCAACAAGTGCAGCCATTGATCCTTATGATTATACTTTAACACTTGATAGAGATGTTAAGGGAATGAAGATAGGTTTGCCTAAAGAGTATTATAGCTATATTAAAAATAAAGATGTAGAGAAGGCAATTGATGATTCAAGAAAATTATTAGAGGGCTTAGGCATTCAATTTAAAGATATATCAATGCCTTATATTGATTATGCAATACCAGCTTATTATATTATAGCAACAGCAGAAGCCTCAAGTAATTTAGCTAGATATGACGGCGTTAAATACGGCTATAGAAGTAATGGTGATTCTTTGCAAGATATGTATATTAAAACGCGAAGTGAAGGGTTTGGTGATGAGGTTAAAAGGCGCATTATGCTTGGTACATATGTTTTAAGTGCGGGTTATTATGATGCTTATTATCTAAAAGCACAAAAGGTGAGAACTCTTATTAGAAAAGATTTTGCGAAAGCCTTTGAGGATGTTGATATTTTAATGACCCCAACCTCTCCTTTTACTGCTTTTAAATTGGGTGAAAAATTAGTTGATCCATTAGAGATGTATCAATGTGATATTTTTACAAACACCCTTAATCTTTTCGGTGGTTGTGGTATATCAATTCCCTGCGGTTTTGACAGCAGTAATCTCCCCATAGGTTTACAATTTATGGGCAATTATTTTAACGAGACTAAATTATTAAGAATTGCAAATGTTTATCAATCACATACAGATTTCCATAGAAGAATACCTAATATATAAATAAGAGGGTAAATGATGGAATTTGAAGTTATTATAGGTTTGGAAGTACATGTCCATCTAGCAACTAGGAGTAAGCTTTTTTGTAGTTGTAAAGCAGAATTTGGTAAATCTGCAAATTTGCAGACCTGTCCTATATGCTTGGGCATGCCTGGGGTGCTCCCCGTTTTAAACAAAAGGGCTATAGAGTATGCCATAATGGCTGGACTTGCTTTAAATTGTCATATATCTGAACATTCCGTATTTGCAAGGAAAAATTATTTTTATCCTGATCTACCTAAGGGTTATCAAATCTCACAATATGAATTGCCACTTTGTAAAAAGGGGTTTCTATATATACATCTAGAGGATGGAAGTGAAAAGAAGATTGGTATAACAAGGGTTCATGTTGAAGAAGATGCTGGGAAATTAATACATGGTGAAAACCTTGGAGATTCATCTGCATCCTATGTTGACTTTAATAGGGCTGGGATTCCATTAATAGAGATTGTTAGTGAACCAGATATGAGATCTCCATTAGAGGCAAGATTGTATATGCAAAAATTAAGGAGTATCCTTCGTTATATTGGGGTTTCAGAATGCAATATGGAAGAAGGCTCTCTTAGGTGTGATGCAAATATTTCTTTGAGAAAGTATGGTGAAAAGAAATTTGGTGTTAAAAGTGAAATAAAAAATATGAATTCCTTTAAAAATGTACAAAAAGCTTTAGAATATGAGGTTAAAAGGCAGACTTCTCTATTAGAGGAAAATAAGGAAGTATTGCAAGAAACAAGATTATGGAATCCAGCTCTCGGCAAAACTATTACTATGAGAACAAAGGAAGAGGAAAACGATTATAGATATTTTCCAGAACCAGACTTAGTATCTCTGAATATTGATTCTGAGCAGGTAAATAGTTTAAGGGAAAAGATTGGTGAATTACCTGATGAAAAGTTCAAAAAACTGACAGAGGAATACAATTTACCTCAATATGATGCTGAGGTTTTAACTTCTGAGAAGGAGTATGCAGAGTTTTTTGAGGCTACTGTCAGCTATTATAATAAGCCAAAGGAAATTAGTAATTTAATGATGTCTGAACTATTAAGGTTTGTTAATGAGAAGAACTGCAGATTAAGTGAATTAAATATAGATTCTTCAAAATTTGCTAAGATTATCAAATTAATAGATAAAGGCGTTATAAGTGGGAAAATTGCTAAAGATATATTTAGACAGGTTGTAGAGACAGGTAAAGACCCTGAAGATATTGTAAGAGAAAGTGGGATGAAACAAATTAGCGATGAGGATACCGTTGTAAAATTTGTTGATGAAGTTTTGGAGGAAAGCCCCAAAGAGGTAGAGAGATTTAAGAATGGAGAGAGTAAATTGCTTTCTTTTTTTATTGGACAGATTATGAAGAAGACAAGAGGGAAGGCTAATCCAAAATTAGTTAATAAAATATTACAAAAAAAATTAAGTGAGTAAGTTATGTTTAAACAGGTTGATCACATAGGTATCGCAGTAAAAAATATAGATGAAGCCTCAAGGGTATATAAACTTTTAAATATGACAATTGAAAATGAAGAGGTTGTTGAAAACCAACAAGTCAAAACCTTACATATAAAGGCTGGTAATACAAATATTGAGTTGTTGGAACCTTTAAATGAAGCAAGCCCTATCTATAAATTTATAGAGAAAAATGGAGAAGGCTTGCATCATATTGCTTTTGAGGTGGATAATATTGAAAAGGCAATTAACTTATTAAGGGAAAGTGGTTATACCTTTACCTTTGATAAGCCAGTTATTGGTGCCGGCAATAAAAAGGTTATATTTATACACCCTAAAAGTACAAATCATACTTTAATAGAACTTATCTCTTAAATTTTTAGGTGTTTTTCTCCTTCTTTAGCCCAATCTAATTCTTTTTCTAATACTGCTGATAAGGAGAATAACAAATCTTCTCTGCCAAAGGGGGCTATAAATTGTGTCCCAATGGGCAAACCTTCTTTTGTAAAATCTGTTGGAATAGATGCAGCAGGCAAGCCTGTAACATTTGCTAAGAAAGTAAAAGGAGTATATCTCAGCGCATCAAGTGATTTATTTAGAATATAGGGTGTTTTATTTAATATTTTTATTAATTTTAGTCTATCAATAATATTAAGCAGTGCCTCTTGTTTTTTATCAGGTATAAGTGTTCCTAGTTTTGGTGGTGGGTAAGCCAAGGTTGGTGTTAAAATAAGGTCATAGTCTTTAAAGAATTCACCAAATGTTCTAGATGTTAATTCCCATTCTCTTTTAGCTAAAAGTATATCCTTTGCCTTTATGTTTTCTCCTATTTTAGCGGTAAACCAGCTCAATAATTCAACATCATCTCTTTTTACTCTTCTTTTTATTAATTTCTCTACATCAAAAATATTTACTGGCAAATAAGCAAAAAATACCTTAAAAAATGCTTTAGATAGTTCCACTCCATTTATTTTTGGAAATGTATTTACTGTTTTATGCCCCATTTTTTCAAGAATATTACACATCTTTATAATTGATTGTTTATTTTCATATGCAATATCACTATCTATTATTGTCTTTGTTGTATATGCAATCTTTAGTTTTTTTGGTAATCTTTCCAAACTTTTATGAAAGGGAGCATAACTTCTATCGATGATAAAAGGAGCACCAGCTTCTGGGTAAGATGTTGCATCTAGCATATAAGCAGAATCAGCAACGCTTTTTGTAAGTACATGTTGGGTTACAGCTCCCAACCAGTATTCCCCACCAAGGGGTCCTGTGGGATTTCTTCCTCTAGAAGGTTTTAGCCCAAAGAGGTTACAATTTGAGGCAGGTATTCTAATTGAGCCACCCCCATCGTTGCCCGAAGCCATTGGAACGATACCAGCAGCAACAGCTGCTGCTGAACCCCCAGAAGAACCACCAGCAGAATATTCTAAGCCAAAGGGATTACGGGTGGGGCCAAATGCTTTAGGCTCAGTTGTTGCAAGTAGTCCAAATTCTGGGACATTTGTTCTTCCTAAAATGATAAGGCCCGTATCTTTATATCGCTTTAGTAGTTCGCTATCATGATCTGGTTTATAATTTTTTAGTGCTTTACAGCCCATAGCATAATAAACACCCTTTTCATAACATAAGAGATCTTTAACAAGAAAGGGGACTCCTGCAAAAATCCCTTTTTTTGCTTTTTTAGAATCCTCTATAGCTCTTTCAAAAGTTTTTGTAATAACAGCATTAATATTTGGGTTTATACTCTCTATAAGTGATATTGATGCTAGGCATAGTTCTTCACTGCTTATCTCACCTTTTCTAATTAAACTAGCCAGTGTTAGTGCATTAAATGATTTTAAAACTTCTTTTACTGTCACATTTACCTAATCTAAACGTACTTTATGGATACCCTTAAGTTCCTGAAGTTTGGTTAAGACATAATTTAATTCATTTCTGTCATTAACTTCAATTTTAATCTTTTGTGTGGCAATGTTAAAATTTATATTCTTTGCTGATAACTCTAGTATATTTATATTTAAATCTTTTAAGACAGCAGTTACATCATTCAATAAACCTTTTCTGTCTTCCCCTACAATAGATATAGTGACAGAAGTTTTAAATTTTACAGATTCATCCCACTTAACATCTATTAATTTATCACTATTTACTGTTGGTAATTTTAGATTTTTGCAGTTTTCTTTATGAATCACTATGCCCCTTGTATTTGTAATATAACCCTTTATTTTGTCTCCAAAGACAGGATTACAACATCTAGCAATTTGAACAAGCATATTATCAATGTTATCAATAATAAAAGGACCTGTTTTTCTCTTTTTTGGTTCAAGGGTTTGTACTTTTACAGGACTATCTTCTTTAACAAAAAGATGGAGCACTTGTTTTGGAGAAATTCTTTTAAATCCAAGGCTTGTATATAAATCATCAATGTTATTAAGAGAGAATTTTTTTAATATTAGATTAGTTTTTTCTTTATCATTTAATATATCCTTAAAATCAATAGAGTGATTTTCAAACTCTTTTTCTAAGAGATAGCCTCCATAGGCGATTGCTTTGTCTTGTTCTTTTTTTCTTAAATAGCTGCGGATTCGGATTTTTGCTCTACTTGTCTTTGTGAAATTTAACCAATCCCTTTTTGGCTCTCCTCTATTAGAAGTTAAAATTTCTACTTTTTCACCATTTTTTAAACGATATTTAATGGACATAATCCTCCCGTTAACTTTAGCACCCGTACACCTATGGCCAATTTCAGTGTGTATCGCGTATGCAAAATCAATTGGTGTAGAGCCAACAGGAAGTTCAATAATATCCCCCTTTGGCGTGAAAACATAAATTTGAGTAGGTAATATATCTTCCTTCAATGCCTCTATTAGGTCTGTTGGGTTTTTTAACTCCTTTTGATTAAGAAGTTGTCTTAACCATATAAATGCTTTGTCATCTTCTGTTAATTTATTTTTGCCCTCCTTATATATCCAGTGTGCTGCAATACCTTCTTCTGCAATGCTGTGCATAAAATATGTCCTAATTTGAAATTCAACCCTTAGCCCATCAGGACCAATTACCGTTGTGTGTAATGATTGGTACATATTTGCTTTGGGCATAGCAATAAAGTCTTTGAACCTTCCTGGGATTGGCTTCCATAAATTATGGATAATCCCCAAGACAGCATAACATTCTGATACTTTGTTAACTAATATTCTTATGGCTATTAGGTCGTATATATCATCGAAGGATGCTTTTTTTGTTATCATTTTGTGATATATGCTATAAAAATGCTTTGGTCTTCCTGAGAGCTCAAAGTCTGTTATATTGTTTTTTTGTAATTCCTTCTCTACGATTTTTTTTACCTTTTGTAGGTATTTTTCTCTCTCGCTTCTTTTTAGTTTAACCTTATTGTATATCTCATAATATTTGTCTGGTTGCAAAGTTCTGAAACACAGATCCTCTAGCTCCCATTTTATCCATGCTATACCTAATCTATGAGCTAAAGGGGCATATATTTCTAATGTTTCTTTCGAAATTCTTTTGGCTTTTTCAGGTGGTAAATATTCGATTGTTCTCATATTGTGTAATCGATCGGCTAATTTAATAAGAATTACTCTAACATCTTTAGAAACAGATACTAACATTTTACGGAAGTTTTCTGCCTGCTTTTCTTCATTTGACATAAATCTTATTTTGCTAATTTTGCTTACACCATCTACTAAGAAAGCCACGTCTTTTCCGAACCGTTTTTCTAGCTCCTCATAAGTTGTGTCAGTATCTTCCAGCGTATCATGGAGTAGACCTGCTATTACTGTATCTAAATCCATATTCATATCTGCTAATATCTTTGAAACAGATAAGGGGTGTGACAAGTATGGTGCCCCACTTTTCCTTAATTGCCCTCTATGTTTTGTCGCTGCAAATATATAGGCACTAAATAACTTGTCTTGATCGTACATCTCTTTATTATTGCTTAGGATATTGTGGATATCCATTATTCTAACAATTTGTTCTTTCATATTAATGTGCTTTTTTTATATCGATAAGTTTAATCAATATTTCATCATTTGCCCACTGAGTTCTTTCTATAGTGAATATAATATCAAGATTTTTTAAATTTTTAATTTCTTTTTTTGCATTATTCATTTTATAACCAACAACCTCAATAACTTTATTATTTTTCTCTATAAAACCCCTTAAGGTATCATTATTTTTGCCTGTAAACTTTACTGGTGGGATAAAGTTTACATCCTTCATGAGTAGTATAGGCTTTGGGTTTCCTTCGCCATAGGGTTCAAGTTTTTCTAGCCATTCTATAAATTCTCCCGTTAAATCATCGGGTTCTATAATTGCATCAATAGTTATTTCAGATGTTGCATATTTACCAGTTAGATTTTTTTCAACATAATCATTAAATGCAACGCCAAACTCTTTGATATATTTATAATCTATTTTTAAGCCTACAGCATTTCTATGGCCTCCGTATTCATATAAAAATTTTGATAAGGATTCTATACTCTTATATAGGTTGAATGATTTACTGCTTCTTGCAGAACCCTTTCCTATGTTGTTATTAAATGCAACAACCACTGTTGGCCTATTAAAATATTCTAGTATTTTTGATGCAATTACACCTATGATTGCTGGATCCCAATTGTGTGAATATAATATTAAGGCACTATCTTTTTCTAATAGATTATATTTATCTATTTTTTTTAGCGAATCATTAAGTGTTTGTTTCTCAGTATACTGTCTTTTTTTATTTGCTTCATTTAAGTGAGTTACTAATTTTTTCGCCTCATTAATATTTTTTGTGGTTAAAAGCCTAACACTATAATCACTGTCTCCTGCTCTTGCAGCTGCATTAATGCGCGGATTTATCATATAGCTTACGTGGGACACGTTAATATTATTATGATATAAGCCAATTGCCTTTTTTAATTCTTGAATACCTGTTCTAGCAAAATTATTACTTAAAAGTTGCAGTCCATGCTTTACAATTATCCTATTTTCACTTACTAGCGGTGAGACATCACCAATAGTTCCTAAACTCACGAGATCTAAATAGTTTATTAACTTTGGTCTTTTAATATTTTTATTAAAATATCCTTTTTTATCAAGAAAATATTGTAGAGCTAATATAATTTTAAATATAACTCCAACACCTGATAATCCTTTAAAGGGATATGTCTCATCATATCTATAGGGGTTTATAATAGTAATGTTAGAATAGGACATATGCTCATTTGGTTTATGATGATCTGTAACTATAACATCTATACCCACCGAGTTAGCTATAAGAATTTCTTCGTATGAATTTATTCCGCAATCAACTGTTATTAGTAAATCAACATTTTGTTTTGCTAAAATTTTTATTGCATTTTTATTGAGTGAATATCCTTCACGTAAACTGTTAGGTATATAATAAGTAACATTTGCACCAACTTCTTTTAGGAAAAGGTAAAGCACTGATGTTGCAGTTATACCATCAACATCATAATCACCGTAAATGCAAATTTTTTGTTTTTCCTTAAGGGCGTTATATATTTTTTCTACAGCTTTATCGACACCTTTTAGATCAAAAGGATTTAGAAATTTATTTAGAGGCGATTCAATAAAAATAACTAGGTCTTCTTTATTTTTAATGCCCCTTTTTATTAGAATTTCTAGTATTTTTAAGGGGATCCTAAGTTTATATCCAATTGAAAGCAGAGGGGTAATATCAACTTCGTTGTAATACCAATAGTATTTATATCCTTTTTCTAGCCTTTTTATTGAATCTATATGTTCCATAATTTTAAAAAATTTTAAATCTTTATAATAATATAAAATTTTATTAATTTATTTCAATGATCTAAAAATATTGTCTTGTCAGGTGTTTTTGATGTAATATTAATCTATTGATTATGATTATTAATGTTTATGTTAAGACAAATGCTAGAGATAACGAGTTTGTTGAAGTTATAGAGGATCTATTTGTAATTAAATTAAAAGCTAGACCTGTAGGTGGGGCAGCTAATAGAGAATTGTTGAAGTATTTAAGCTCAAAATTGGGTGTAGCAAAGAGTAGTTTAGAAATTGTTAAAGGGTTAAAATCTAAACATAAAAAAATTGAGGTTAAGAATAACTTTACTTTTACTGAAATATTAGAAAAAGTAAAAGGAGAATAATAATTATATATTAATAGTAATGAGCTATACGTTTAATTCAATAACAAAGGTATTGCCACCTTTACTATTTGTCTTAAGGTATACTTTGCCTGAATAAAGTTTTGCAATATGTTTTACAATTGATAAGCCAAGCCCAGTTCCTTTGTTTTCAATATTGCGCGTGCGGGAATTTGTATAAAACCTCTCAAAAATTCTATTTTTTTCTTTATCAGCTATTTTTGGACCTCTATCACTTACAGCTATTATAAGGGTATTTTCTTTTTTATCTAAATCTATTCGTATCTCTTTATCTGTATATTTGATTGCATTGTCTATAAGATTTGTAAGGATACTTAATAGATGTTCTCTCCCAATCTTACAATATTTCACATTATTATTGAAAGTGATCTCTCTATCTGTATGAGCATAATAATCTTTTAATTCATTTATGACATCAATAATATCTAAATTTTCAACTTTTATATATTCAATATTTTTCTCTAATGATTCAATTTTATAAAGCTGAACAATATCATTTATTAGTTTATTCAATCTCTCAGAGCCCCGGTAGATTGAGTTTAAAAATTTTATTTGGGTATTTTTATCTATATCTGGATTTATTAATAATGTTTCTGCGTAATTCATAATTAATGAAACAGGCGTTTTTAGTTCATGTGTTAGATTTGCTGTTAGCTCATATTTATACTGTCCGTACATTGTACGCTCTGTAACGTCAAGAAATATTATTAGCCTATATTCATCAAAGGTTTTGCAAAGAATTGTTAAGACTCTATCATTATTATAATATTCAGTATTATAAATATTTTCTTTATTTTCTAGAATATTAGAAAAAAGATCTAATAATTTAGCATTGTTTGTTGTATAAAGTAGATGTTTCTTAGCTTCAATAGAGAGATTTAGATTTTTTTTTGCCCAGTTGTTAAAATGTATTACATAGCCATTCTTGTCAATTAAGATAACGCCTTCATCTAACAATTCTAAAATATTTTTAATAAGATTTAAGTGGAGTGTTAATTCTTTTTCTCTTGTTATTAGATTTTCTCTAGTATCAATTAAGAAATCAATAATATAATTTAGTGATTTAGATTTGAAATTTGGCCATTTTATGTAAACGTCTTTCTTTTTTAGTTTTTTAATTATTTTAATTATTTTACTAATTGAATAATTTATATAGAAAATATAGATAACTAATAAAAAAATAATTGAAAATAGTATTAGATTATTCAAATTTATAGCCAATTTTCTGAATTGACTTTATATAGGATCCTTTATCTTTTAACTTTTTTCTAAGAGAAGATATATGTGAATCAACGGTTCTTGTATATACATCACTTGAATAACCCCAAACATTAGAGAGCAATTGATTTCTAGTGAACACTTTTTTCGGATGTTTAACTAAGAAGCAAAGTAGTGAGTATTCTTTATGGGTTAACTCCAAAGGCTTTCCATCTACGTAGATTTTGTAATTAGATTCATCGATTTTAATGTCCTTATATTCTTTAATATCCTCT
This sequence comes from Deferribacterota bacterium, assembly GCA_034189185.1. Classification (NCBI taxonomy): domain Bacteria; kingdom Pseudomonadati; phylum Deferribacterota; species Deferribacterota bacterium. Next base: position 6,884 of record JAXHVM010000020.1, on the reverse strand, counting down.
TTTATATCAAAGGATTTTTCCAAGAGTTTTTTTACCTTAGTTATCAAAACTCTTATGCTAAAGGGTTTTACCAAATAATCATCTGCTCCACTTTCTAAGCATTTGACAATATCATCCTCCTTATCCTTTGCGGATATTACGATCACCAATATATTTTTATATTTTTCATTCTTTTTGAGGATATTTAAAAATTGTTCTCCCTTAAGTCCAGGTAACATTAAGTCAAGAAGGATAAGATCGGGGGACAATTCATCTAGCATTATTAGTGCGTCATTTGCATTTCCTGAATCATATACATTAAAGTTTTCTTTCTCTAAATTAAATTTTATTATCTCTCTTAATTCATCCTCATCTTCTATTATAAGTATACTACTATTCATTATCTTTCCTCGATTTTAATCTATGTCTAATCATTTTACCAGTAGACATAAAATATACTTGTTCACATACGTTTTTAGTATAATCACCAATTCTTTCTAAACTCTTTCCGATAAACATAAGAGAGAGGATTTGGGATATTGTAGTTGCGTCATTAGTTACATAGGTAAGAAGTTCCCTTACAACTTGTACATATAGATCATCAATTTTTTTATCTTGTTTTATTATATTAATTGCATTTTCATCATCATATGAAAAAAATGCATCTATTGCTTCTTTTAACATATATCCCGCCTGTTCACCCATTAGTGGCAAATCAATGTAAGGTTTAAGTGGAGGGTATTTGATTAAGTTTAACGTTTCTCTCGCAATGCCAACACAGTGATCTGCTATCCTTTCAATATCTACTATTATTCTAAGTGTTGTTATAACAAATCTAAGGTCAATCGCTTTTGGTTCATATAATGCCAGTACTTTTATGCATATACTGTCTATTTTATTTTCAAGATAATCTACTTTATTGTCCAATTTAATAGTATTTTTTGCTAGATCAGAATCTATATTTACAAGAGCCGTAATAGCATTTTCAAGCATTTCTGTTGTTATATTAGTCATCTTAGCTAGATATGATTTTATTTTAACATATTCCTCTTCGAAATAAATTTTCATATATTAACCTGCCTTTTTAACCAAATTTTCCTGTTATATAATTCTCTGTCTCTTTTTCTTTTGGTCTTGTAAATATTATATCAGTTTTATCATATTCTACAAGTTTACCTAGATACATAAAAGCTGTGTAGTCTGATATACGTGCTGCTTGTTGCATATTATGTGTTACTATTACTATTGTAATATTTTTCTTTAACGTATAAATTAAATCCTCAATCTTTCCAGTTGATATAGGATCTAATGCACTTGTTGGCTCGTCAAATAGTATAATTTCAGGTTCTACTGCTAAAGCTCTAGCAATACAAAGCCTCTGTTGTTGTCCCCCTGACAGTTCAGTGGCTCTACTATTTAATTTGTCTTTAACCTCGTCAAATAATGCAGCATCCTTTAATGCTTTTTCAACTCTTTGTTTTAATACTTTTTTATTTTTTATTCCCTTCAATTTTAAACCATATGCTATATTATCAAATACTGACATAGGGAAGGCTGTTGGAGATTGAAAAACCATTCCAATTTGGCTTCTTAGACTTGTTATATCCTCTAATTCTAACAAATTTAGATTATTATATATAATTTTGCCTTCATATTTATTGCCTGGATAAAGATCATGCATTCTATTTATACACCTAAGAAGAGTAGTTTTACCGCACCCAGAAGGTCCAATTAGGGCTGTTACTTTGTTTTTTTCTATCTCCATATTAATATCTTTTAAAGCCTCTATATTGTTATTATAATAAAAGCTTAGATTTTGTATTTTTAAGATTTTACTCTGTTCACTAATAACGGACATCTATTATTTATACCTCCATTTGATAATAAATCTTCCAATTATTGTTATTAATAGTATAAATAGGGTAATAATTAATGAACCTGCCCATGCTATTTTATGCCAGCTTTCGTAGGGGCTTGTTGCATATTGATATATAGTTACTGTTAGGGAAGGCATTGGTTCTGTTAGTTTATAAGTGGTGTAAGCGTTGTTGAAGGATGTAAATAATAGGGGGGCTGTTTCACCAGCTACACGTGCAATTGCCAGTAGTATACCAGTAAAAATGCCTGTTATAGCACTTTTATAGACAACATTCATAATAACCTTATAATAGGGTGCTCCAAGGGCAAAGGCTGCTTCTCTCAATTGCCACGGTACAAGTCGCATCATATCTTCTGTGGTTCTTAGTACCACAGGTATCATTATAATTGCAAGGGCAATGCCTCCACTTAAACCATTAAAAGAACCAAAAGGTCTTACAAGTAGGGCATAGACAAAGGTTCCAATTACAATAGATGGGACGCTTATCATTATATCTGAAATGGTGCTTGTAAAATTTGCAATTTTATTATTTCTTCCGTATTCAGCTATATAAGTGCCACCTAAAATTCCTATGGGCACACCTATTAAAACTGCAATTATTGTGATAATTAGTTGGCCAATAAGGGCATGTTTTAATCCTCCGCCACCCATTAAGATAGGAGCATATTCTTCAGTAAAAATATTTGGTGCTAGGTATGAGAAACCATTGTATAAAACATTAAATAGTATAAAAACAAGCCAGAATAAACCTAACAATGCTGCTAGAAAGGATAAAAACAAAGAAATATAATTTATGAGATATCTTTTTTTTCTATAATTCATTTTTTCATTCTACTTATGAGAAGAAACTTAGCAATTGCAAGCATAACAAAATTCATTGTAAAAAGTATTAATGCGAGATAGAAAAGGGATGAGAGGTATAGCTCACTGTCGGCTTCAGTAAATTCATTTGCAAGGGTTACAGTTATTGTAGCAGAAGCGTCAAAAAGAGATGTAGCAATTTCATGTTTATTACCCAAGACGAATGCAACAGCCATTGTTTCACCTAGTGCTCTTCCCATTGCAATAATAATGCTGCCATAAATACCTAGTCTACAATAAGGTATAACTACATCCTTTATTACTTCCCACTTAGTGGCACCTATACCATAGGCTGATTCTTTGAGTTGTCTTGGTGTTAACTCAAAGGTGTCCCTAACAATGCTTGTTATAAAAGGGGTTATCATTATAGAGAGTATCACACCTGAGGTAAAGATATCTATTCCTCTAGTTGGTCCTTCAAATAATTTATTTATTATGGGTATATTCTTTGTAATATTTTGTAAAAAGGGCTCTATATATTCACCCATAATTGGTGCAAGGGTGAATAAGCCCCACATCCCATAGATGATGCTTGGTATTGCTGCAAGTAGTTCTATAGTTGTTGAAAAAGTGGGTTTTAAAAAATTTGGACAAAGTTCTGTTATAAATATAGCTATTCCAATAGATACAGGTATAGCAAAAAGAAGTGATAATAATGTGGTAATTAGTGTACCATATATTGTTGTAGCGGCTCCAAAGACCTCTTTAATTGGATCCCAAGCTGTGGAGAAGATAAAACCAAAGAAACCAAATTCTTTTATCGCTGGATATGCATCAATTATGAGGGATATAAATATAGATATTATTATTATGAGTATTATAGTAGATGCCAAAAAGGTAATTGACCTAAATAGATTGTCTGCAAACTTTTGGTAAATATCTCTTTTAAATCCCTTCATAAGATTAAGCTGTACTTTATCATTGTAAAAAACATATATTGTAAAATACTTGTAAAATCTTAAGGATATTTGCAAAGATATTATATTTATATTATGATTTTGTAAATATTAACAAGTTCAATATTAATTAAATTTACATTTATTTGACAATTTTAGTGTCGATTTTGTGCTATATAAAATATAATTTGGATAATAAATTATATAACAGGAGGTTTGAAATGAAAAAATTATTTTGCAACGCACTAACAACATTTTTCTTAATAGGTTTGTTATTTCCTTTGAGTTTATCAGCTCAAAAATCCTTGAATGGCGCAGGTGCAAGTTTTCCCTATCCAGTGTATCAAACGTGGGCATACAAATATTACAAAGAGAATAAGATAAAGATTAATTATCAATCAATAGGTTCAGGTGGTGGTATTAGACAAGTTACAAGTAGAACAGTAGATTTTGGGGCAAGCGATGCGCCTTTGGAGCCAGAAGCAGTAGAAGAAAACAAATTGCTTCAATTTCCAGCTATAATAGGTGGTGTTGTTCCAGCTATAAATATTGAGGGTATTGAAAAGGGGGAGCTTAAATTATCTGGCGAATTATTAGCTAGTATTTTTCTTGGTGATATTAAAAAGTGGAATGATAAAAGGATTGCCTCCTTAAATAAGGGTATAAAATTGCCTGATGCTGAAATTACTGTCGTTCATAGAGCAGATGGTTCAGGTACAACAGCAATATTTTCAAGTTATTTATCTGCAGTTAGTGATAAGTGGAGAAAAGAGGTAGGTAGCGGCAAGGCATTAAATTGGAAAACAGGCATAGGCGGCAAGGGTAATGAAGGGGTAGCAAACTATATTAAAAGACTAGATAATTCAATAGGTTACGTGGAATACGCATATGTAACTCAAAATAATTTAAATTATATTAGATTAAAGAATAAATCTGGCAACTTTGTTGAACCATCCTTTGAAAGCTTTAAGGAAGCTGCTTCTAAAGTTAGTTGGGATATTAATAAGCATTTTTATAACTATATAATTGATGTTGAAGGTGAGAATAGTTGGCCTATAGTAGGAGCATCTTTTATACTTCTTCCACGTGAGAAAAAGGATATGAATAAAAATGTTGTAAAATTCTATGATTGGGCCTTTAAGAATGGTGATAAACTGGCTATGCAGTTAGATTATGTTCCTTTACCTGATAACCTTAAAGAGATGATTAGAAAATATTGGAAGAAATACGATCTAATAGATTAATAATATATAAATAAATTTTATAAATTTATTAAATTTATTTGACAACTATTTATCTATAAAATATAATTATATATGACACAAATAATTATTAATAGGAGGTTATCTATGAAAGGCGTAATTTTTATTTTATCACTTTTGTTGGCCTTTACATGTGTTACCCCACTTTATTCTGCTATTGGGAATCCCTCTGAAGTCTATAAGATCAATATTGGCGACAAGGCCGTTTATGATGAGGGTGTGGTAAATATGGGGTCAAAGAAACTTCTTAAACTTATAACTTCTGAGGCCTTGGATAAGTCAAAGACTATCGTGCTTTTTGGAGGGGATAAGGCATTTGATTTAGTTAATGGTGTTGCAAATCTTTATGGTTACAGTGTAGAAAAATCAACTACTAATTCTTTTGTAGATGGTGACAAAGCGCCAGTCAATTCTTTTATATTAAAAGGTTTATCGGCTAGGGAGCAAATAGGGAAAAGTGGAGTCATCAAGGCTATAGAAGAGGCTGAAGAAAGTGGCTATAAAGTTGAAAAAGTTAACAGTGCTCTTGATAAGTTATCTGAGGCTATTTTAATGGGTTTATTTGGAAAAGAACAATTAGAGGCAATATCTAATGAGATTCTAGCAAATGAGGATGTACAAACTTTCTTTGGTAGGGTTAAGGATATAATAAATACTCAAAGTGGATATAATGAAAATTTGTCTTCAAAAAATTTGCAATATTCAGAGACATTGGATCTAATTGCGGAACCTTTGGGTCATTATGTAATAGTTCCAATGTTAGATTTAGTTAATTCAGTTGTGACACCTTTATTACCAAATGGATCGATGCCAGCTTTTGCTACAAGACTTATTATGCAGGTGGGTTTTCCATTGTTAGATGTTGTATTTAATACATTTCCAGTCTTAAGGCCTATTGCAATGGATTTAATGGCTCCAATAGTTTCTAATACGCATTAATTTAGAGGAGGAGAATTATGAAAAAAATTAGCATATTTATAATATCTGCAGTGTTTTTAATTATAGCTACATTAGCTTATACAGAAAGTGATATTAAGGGGATAGGTGTAGAAAATGAGAAAATATCAAAACAGGCAGGTCCACCTACAAGCTGTGATGAGGGTTGTCATGGGAGGATTTATGAAATGGAGTTGTCTGATCCATCAGAAAACATATGTCTAACCTGCCATACACCCACAGGTGTAATGTCAGTATTTGGTTTTAGAGCATATTTAGGTGCTCTTGATCATTGGCCATTACCAGATGAGTTCTATACCCATCCAGATGCTTGTGTTATATGTCACACTGGGCAAGAAGTACACGGCAGCTATGCTGAAGATTTTTTTACCCTTGTGCATAAGGGTCACTTAGTAGATCCTGAGGGGAGAGTACTAGAGGAAGGTAATAATCACTTTGTTATTATGTATGGAGGCAAGTGTACTCATTGCCATATTGTAAACCCTGATGGGACATTTTCTATGCCCGGCATGGAAAGCCTTTTTGAAGAAGAGTAGATCAAATAGAAGCAGTATAAAAATATGCTTGAGGGCCTAAATTTGATAATTTAGGCCCTCTTTTTTATTAACTACTAGAAGTTTACTACTTTATCAGATGTGATAATCCAATTTGAAAGATCCACCATATGACCTTTAATATTTTTTGTAAAATAGGGTTCATTTTTATGTTTCCCACACCTGTTCATACAAGTGGCACATGCCTTTACTTTAACACCATCCTTGATAAGTTCTTTAAGCATCTTTACAAGATCATAGGGTGAACCTTCTGGTTTCTTTGTCGCATCCTTTGCTAAATCTATTGAATCATTTATTAAGAAGATTCTGACAGTGTGTTTTTCACTATTTAGTTTTTCTGCAAGTCTTAAAGCATTCCATGATTTGTCTGAGCCGTCATAGGGGTAGTCATTTAGAATAATGAGCACCTTTTTGGTATTGCTTGCCTCTTCCTTGCTATAAAGGAAAGGTTGAAAAAATAAGGTTAATAGTAAAATTACAATTAGTTTCTTTTTCA
>JAXHVM010000019.1 GCA_034189185.1 Deferribacterota bacterium | reverse complement strand
CTCAACTTCATAGCATATATTATTCTATCCCACTGTCTATCATCCCTTTTCTCCATATATACAATATTAGGACTGTGACAACCACCACATTTTATATCTATTATAGCAAAACTTTTATCATATGAACAAGAACTAATGAATAAACTATATATACTAAAAAAGAAAAAAATTATTATTAGTTTATACATAATTCTTTATAGCAGGAATATTATAATATAAAAAAAAAATCAAATACTTTAATACATTATACAAATATTTTACAAAATAAGGCGTAAAATTTAAAAATTTTAAAAAATATACAATTAAAATCCAATGGATAAATATATTTATAATAAACTTTTTAATTTCTTGATTTATATTTATTTAAATAATATATTCCAACAAATATTCCAAATATAAAACCACCTATATGAGCCCACCAAGCAATGCCACCTTCAATATTAGCCATTTGCTGTAATGATCCATTTATAAATTGAATAAAAAACCAAAATCCTAAAAATACAACTGCAGGTATGTCAACTACAGTAATATATATTATAATAATTAGCAGAGTTTTAATATAAGCATAGGGGAAGATTATAAAATATGCACCCATCACTCCTGCTACTGCTCCACTTGCCCCAATTGTGGGTATACTAACATCGGGAAATAAAATAGCCTGAATAATCAATGCAATTACACCAAAAAATATATAAAATAATAAATACTGAAAATGGCCAAACCTCCCTTCTACATTATCCCCAAATATAAATAGAAAATACATATTACTTAGCACATGGAATAAATTGCCATGCAAAAAAATGGATGTAAATAGAGGAACAATCTTTTCCTTAAGAGAAACAATATCAAAGGGAGCAAAAAATCTTGATGGTATAAAACCATATTCTAGTAAAAAATAGCTTAATTTTGCTCCCAATGATAATTGATAGATAAATATAAATAAATTAATTAGAATAATTATATAGTTTACATAAGGAAACCTCTCAGCAGGTATAGAATCCTTTAATGGAAACAAATATTATCCTAATATTATACAACAAATAATAATACCAAAGCAACAACCAAACCATAGATAGTAAGTGATTCAATCATCGCTAAGCCAATGATAAGTGCTGTAGTAATCCTAGGTGAACTTGAAGGGTTTCTAGCAATACCCTCCACAGCTGATGCTGTTGCTCGACCCTGACCAAGACCTGTACCTATTGTTGCAAGCCCAATTGCCAAGCCTGCACCCAGATAAATAGCCCACTTATAACCAGATGAATCACCTTCAGCTGCTAAAAGATTACCACTAGCAAAAGCAATAAATAGCACAGTATTAAAAATAAGTGCTAAAGCATTTTTCATATATCCACCTCCATATTATTTAATGTGCTTCCTCAAGTGCCCCAGAGATATAAACAAGGGTTAACAACATAAAGACAAAAGTTTGTATAAAACAGGTAAATATCCCTAAAAAAAACATTGGCAAAGGAATTAAATAGGGAACTAACATAAATAATACAGCAATTACTAGATCTTCACCAAATATATTACCAAAGAGCCTAATTGATAATGATAACGGCCTAGCCAAATGACTTATTAGTTCAATTATAATCATCAGAGGGGCAAGCCATATCACTGGGCCAATGAAATGCTTTATATAAGCAAGACCATGTTTTTTAATACCAATATAATTATAAGTAAAAAAAACTACAACAGCTGGAGCTACAGTTGAATTTAGATTAGACGTTGGGGCTATAAAGCCTGGTATTAACCCCAATATGTTTGAGAAAAATACATAAAAAGCTATCCCAAAAATAATCGGTATATAAGGTTTACCCTCTTCGCCTAATGTGTTAAGAGAAAAATTATATATCGATTCAACAATTGTTTCAAAAAAACTTTGTACCTTCCCTGGCACTTCTTTTGTCATATTTTTGGTAAAACTACCAATAATTAATAGTGCAGCAATGACAACAAAAGTCGTTAATACGTGTATATATTTATGCACTAAATCTTCAGGCAAGAAAGAAAATATGTTAATAGCGTGTTCCATTATTCGGCAACCCTCTTTAAATATATAATAAAGAAAACTGGTAAGGCAATACTAAAAGCTAAAATACCTGTAACTAATCCATAGATATCAAATATACCAAATGTTATCCATAAATACAGAAGAATTGTAAGTATTAATAGTCTAATACCACTATAGCCTATGTTAAGTTTATATTTTTTTATATCCTTTTTACTTAATTTCCTAATCATCATCAAAAAATTAAAAAACATCAAAAAAAAACCCACTAAATAATTTAATGTGAATATATATGTAATAAAATTTTTAAAAATAATCAACAGTAAAAAATATATAAATATAAAAATTGAAAAAAAGGTGATTAGTAAATGTCTAATCATCATTATTATCTGTCATTTGGGCTCTTTTTATAAAATATATCATATTTTTAAATCCTGCCAATACCCCAAAGATTAGAAATGTTATTGTTAGATAGGGTTTTGTATGAAAAAGTTTATCTAAATAAAGGCCAATAGCTAAACCTATTAAAATTGAAAAAACTATAGACAAGCCAACAGAACTTGCATTTATAAGAGATTTGTATCTTTTACTTAGCATCATTTAATAGTTTTAAGGAAATCCATCTGGTAATCTAGTGTTTTGTCTAATTCAGCTATTTGGTGAGAATCAGATAAAAATGTAGCTTCAAATTGGCTTGGAGCTAAATATATCCCCTTTGACAACATGTGATGAAAATATCTTGAGTATAGATCTCTGTTAACATCTTTTAAGTCATTAAAATTTCTAACTTCCCTATCACAAAAGAATATATTGCCCATGCCAGTTGTATAATTTACTTGAAAATTTAAGTTGACACTTCTCAGATTATCTTTCATCCCTTCAAATAATCTGATAGTCTTGTCTTTAAGCTCACTATAAAAACCGTCCCCTCTAATTTTTTCTAATGTTGCAATACCAGCAGACATTACAACAGGATTCCCACTTAGAGTCCCTGCCTGATAAACAGGGCCAATAGGAGCAAGCAATTCAAGGATTTCTTTTTTTCCCCCAAAAGCACCAATTGGCAAGCCTCCACCAATAATCTTTCCAAGACATGTCAAATCAGGCATTATCTTATATCTTTCTTGAGCCCCGCCTAGCGCAACCCTAAAACCAGTTATTACCTCATCAAATATGAGCAGTGCCCCTATTCTCTCACAAATTGATTTAAGTCCCCTTAAAAAGTTTTCATCAGGAAGAACAACACCCATATTGCCAGCAACAGGCTCAACAATAATACATGCAATGTTATTTTCTACGCCTTTTATCTGTTCTTCAACACTTATTAGATCATTATATGTTGCTGTTAATGTATCTTTCACTAAACTTTCTGGCACACCAGGTGTTGTTGGTATATTTAAAGACATTAGCCCACTGCCCGCTTTTGAAAGCAAGTAATCTGAATGTCCATGATAGCAACCCTCAAATTTTAATATTTTATCTCTTTTTGTATATGCACGGGCTAATCTAATTGCACTCATCACTGCTTCTGTTCCTGAATTTACAAACCTTATCATCTCAATAGATGGGACAGAACTTATAATCAATTCAGCAAGCCTAATTTCTAATTCATTTGTGGCGCCAAAGGAAGTGCCCTTTTTTAATGCATTAGATATAAATTTTATCACATTATCATCACAATGGCCAAGTATCAATGGACCATAAGACATAACATAGTCAATATATTCATTATTATTTATATCATATATTTTCGAACCCTTACCTCTATCAATCATTAAGGGCTTGCCACCAACAGCTGTAAAAGCTCTCACTGGACTATTAACACCACCTGGAAAGCATATTTTTGCTCTTTCATATAAATCCACTACTCACCCCTTTATATTACAAATTTATTACTCTACTCTCTAATAATATCTCATTAGATCTATTTGTGCAATATATTACAGTTTTATCTTTTCTTATAGATTTTAATAGGCTATTAATTTTTGCCTTATTTTCCTTATCAAGACCACAAAGTGGTTCATCTAATAATAATATCTTCTTATCTGAGTATATATTAGCATATAAATAAAATAATCTCTTTTCACCATCACTTAGATAATAAATAGATTTATTTCTAGCGTAATACAACTCCATATTTTTTAAAAGTTTATAACAGCATTCTTTATTATTAACAAAAGTAAAGAGTTCCTCAATTAGACTATCACAATATATATATTGCTCAACATATTGAGGAACATAACCTATATCGCATTTATTACCATAATAATATATAACATCAGTTTTATCGCTTTCTATAAATGCGAGCTTTTTTAACAGAGTAGTTTTGCCAGTTCCGTTTTTGCCAAATATACAAATAAGATCACCACTAAAAATCACCAAATCATTAATATTATCAATATTAATTATAAATTCTTTATTGATATTTATAATATGATAAAGAATCAAGTTCTAGAATCCCATCGGCAATATTATCAAGATAATCTTCACAAGTAGCAATTATAATTGCCCGGCCTTTACTCTTTAAATCTAGAAGACAATTTTTAAAATAAATTACTTCTTCATCATCAAGCGCCATTAAAGGTTCATCAAGCAATAGAGCTTCACAATTTTGATAAAAAGCTATATCAACGGATATCTTTTTTAGCTCGCCAGCTGACAATTCATTTACATGCTTATTACCCTTATAAATTTCATTGTATTTATCTAATTTATTTAGTCCTCTAAATTTAAGTTCGTCTGTAATATAGCCAGTTAAGAACATAAACATAGGGTTTGATGGAACATAACATTTACTTACACTTTTAGAAGTATTATATGATATATCCATTTTGCCTTTATCAGGCTTAATGCGACCATACAATAATTTTAAGAGTGTAGTTTTACCTACACCGTTTGAACCCTTTATTAATAGAATTGAATTAAATATAATATTGTAATTTATACTATTAAAAATTACCTGCTTACTATATGAAAAACTAAGGTTAGTAAGCTTTAATGTATATAGGCTCACATTATTTCAGCTTGTCCCTATCTACTAGTTCAATTAGTGCTAATGGAGCATTATCGCCTTTTCTTTCAGACAGCTTTACAATTCTTGTGTAACCACCATTTCTTTCCTTGTATATTGGTGCTACCTTTTCAAATAATTTCCCAACAGCCTTTTTAGATGGCAACCTCTTTAAAACCAGCCTTCTGCTAGAAAGGTCTCCTCTCTTGCCAAAAGTGATCAAAGGCTCTATAAAAGACCTCAATGCCTTTGCTCTTTCAACCGTTGTTTTAACATAACCATTTTCTATAAGCGAAACTGAGAGATTTCTTAACATCGCATATCTATGATCAGTATCTCTACCAAGATACTTAACTTTTCTATGATGCCTCATCTTTATCACCCCTTTGTGCATAATATCCAATACTTTCTAAATCCATTCCCAATGTTAACCCTAAATCATATAACACATTCTTTATCTCTTCTAATGATTTTCTGCCAAAATTCTTTGTTCTAAGCATATCGGCCTCTGTTTTACCGCAAAGCTCAGCCAATGTTTTTATCCCTGCATTCTTCAAACAATTATATGCTCTCACTGACAACTCTAATTCTTCTATACTTTTATCAAGAAGCTCAACAAGCTCTTTCTTAATTTCATCACCAGCTTCTTCCTTCTCTTCATATTTTGGCTCTTCAAAATTAATAAACAACTCCATATGATCTTTTAATATTTTTGCACCATAAGCTAATGCATCAATTGGTTTGACTGTGCCATCTGTTTCAATATTTATTATTAATGAGTCATAATCTGTACTTTGACCCACCCTTGCACTCTCTATATTATAACTAACCTTTTTAATAGGTGTAAATATTGCATCAATTGGTATAACGTCTATTTCATTATTTACAAGCTTGGAAATTTCTTCAGAAGGGACATAACCAATGCCTCTTTTTACAAATATCTCCATATCTAACTCATCATTATCATCAGTTATGGTGGCTATTAACTGTTCTGGATCTATAATCTCCAACAATGCATCTGCCTGGATATCTTTCGCCTTTACAAGTCCTTCACCCTTCTTTTTAATAGCATATCTTTTTGTTTCATGAGTATTCAAATTAAGACTCAATGACTTTACATTTAATATTATATTTACTACATCCTCTAAAACGCCTGGTATTACCGCAAATTCGTTTGTTACGCCCTTAATTTTTATTGCAAAAACAGCAGTTCCCTCAATAGAAGAGAGCAATATCCTCCTAAGAGAATTACCTATAGTAATGCCAAAACCCTTCTCTAAGGGTTCGATTCTAAAAACACCTTCTATATTATCATCTTTTTCAATAATTATTTCATTAGGTTTAATTATCTGTCTAAAATCCATCAACAACATAACACCTCCTGTTAACAAATAGGCACGCTTACTTAGAATACAATTCTACGATCAAATGCTCTTTAATATCAGGATATACATCCTCTCTCTCAGGTAATCTTAAAATCTTAGCTTCTAGCTTATCCTTATCTAAGGATAGCCAATTTGTAAGACCCCTACCTTCAGCAGTTTCAACAGCTTCGCGTACTAAACTTACTACCTTACTATTCTCTCGAATAGAAACAATGTCGCCCTCCTTTGTTAGATAGGACGGAATATTAACACTCTTACCGTTAACACATATATGCCCGTGTGTTACAAACTGCCTAGCCTGAGGTCTGCTCATTACTAGTCCAGATCTATAAACTACATTATCTAGTCTTCTCTCTAAGGTTATTAATAAATTTGTACCTGTAACACCCTTTGCTTTCACAGCTTTTTTAAAGTAGTTTCTAAACTGATTTTCTAACACACCATAAATTCTCTTAACTTTTTGTTTTTCTCTTAATTGTAATCCATAGTCTGACATCTTCCTTTTTCTCTTACCCTGTTGTCCAGGTGGATATCCCTTCCTTTCAAAGACACATTTATCTTTAAAACATCTCTCACCCTTTAAAAATAATTTAGCACCTTCTCGCCTACAAAGTTTACATACAGAATCTGTATATCTTGCCATAAAAAAACTCCTTATTTATACCCTTCTCTTTTTCCTTGGTCTACACCCATTATGTGGTATTGGTGTAATATCTCTGATAACAGTTATCATAATATCAGCAGCCTGTATTGCTCTAATAGCACTCTCCCTACCACTACCTGGACCTTTCACATTGATCTCTACCTCTTTTACGCCAAAATCCTTAGCAGTTTTTGCTACATTACTTGCTGCAATCTGAGCAGCATAAGGTGTTGATTTTCTAGAGTTTTTAAAACCTGTTGTTCCTGATGAGCCCCAGCATATAACATTTCCACTATAATCTGTAAAGGTAATAATTGTATTATTAAAGGTTGATTTTATATATGCTATCGCTTTATTGACAATTTTCTTCTCTTTTTTTCTTTTTGCAGTTGCCATAAAACCTCCTTTTATTTTCTTTTTATTCCACCTTTACCTGCTAAACCCCTAGCTGTCCTAGCATTACTCTTTGTCCTTTGGCCCCTGCAGGGCATATGGTTTTTATGTCTTAGGCCTCTATAACAATTAATCTCTATTAATCTTTTTATATTTGACGTTACTTCCCTACGAAGCTCTCCTTCAACTACTAAATTGTTGTCAATATATTTTCTTATAGATGATATTTCTTGCTCTGTAAGCTCGCCTATTTTTTTATTTTTATCAATACTAACATCATCTAGTAGCTTTGATGAAGTTGCTCGTCCTATTCCATAAATATATGTTAAGCCAACTTCTACTCTTTTATTATTGGGTATATCAACCCCAGCAATCCTTGCCATTATAACCTCCTAACCTTGTCTCTGTTTATGCCTTGGATTTTCACATATTACTCTTACTATACCTTTTCTTTTTATAACTTTACATTTTAAACATATAGGTTTAACTGATGCACGTACCTTCACAATATTCCTCCTATTTATGTCTATATGTTATGCGTCCTTTTGTTAAATCATAGGGTGACATCTCAACAGTAACCTTATCCCCAGGTAATATTCTTATATAATACATCCTCATCTTCCCTGAAAGGTGTGCTAATATAATATGTCCAGATTCTAATTTCACTCTAAACATAGCATTTGGCAATGCTTCTACAACTTCACCATTCATTTCAACAACATTATCTTTCTTTGCCACTTTTCACCCTTATCTAAGTTAATATTACTGGTCCATTATCTACAATAGCCACGGTATTTTCATAATGAGCAGCTAATGAACCATCCATTGTTCTAGCAGTCCACCCATCATCTTCAACAATAACTTTCGAACTCCCCATACTAATCATAGGCTCTATCGCTAAAGTCATACCATTTTTTATCATTGCTCCTCTATTTCCCTTTCCATAATTTGGTATCATCGGATCTTCATGTAAATTTTTCCCTATCCCATGACCAAAAAAATCTCTAATTACACTATATCCCTTAGTCTCAACGTATCGTTGTATTTTATTTGATATATCACCTATCCTCTTTCCGTCATAGCACATCTCTATTCCTTTAAAAAATGCTTCCTTTGCAGTATTAACAAAATCCATTATTTTATCTTCAACATAACCCACAATATATGTCCTTGCAGCATCTGCGTGATAATTTTCTCTATAAGCCCCAACGTCTATACTTATAATATCTCCCTCTTTTAAGGTATAATCAGAGGGTATCCCGTGAACAACTGTATCATTTATTGAGATACAGCTACTTGCAGGAAATCCCCTATAACCTTTAAATGAGGGATATGCAGAATGCATATATATATGCTTTTCTATAAATTTGTCAATACTTTTTGTAGTTGCACCTTTTTTTATTACCTTTTCATCCTCTATTCTTTTAAATAATGATTTAAGTATTTCACCGGTTCTTTCCATTATTTTAATTTCATCAATACTCTTTACGATTATCATTTAAGCATATCTAAGATAATTTTAAATACATCATTTGGATCATTGCTACCATCAACAGTATGAAACCTTCTTCTGTCTTTATAATATTCAATTAATGGGTAAGTTTCTTTTCTAAATACCTCTAGCCTCTTTTTTACCGTATCAACATTATCATCTTTCCTTGTTGAAAGTCTACCCCCACAATAGTCACATAAATCATACTCTTTTGGTGGATTAGACATTATATTATATATTTTATTACAATTTACACAATATCTTCTTGCTGTAAGCCTAGATATAACAGTATTATCATCAACATCAATATATATGATATAAGGTTCGTCTAAACCTAGCTCTTTAATCAGTTTATCTAAGGCCTTAGCTTGGGCTACATTACGAGGAAATCCATCTAATAAAAAACCTTTATCTTCATTTTTTATTCTATCCTTTATCATGTTAATGACCAAATCATCGGGCGCTAAAAGTCCTTTATCAGAATAACTCTTTGCCTTTATACCTAAAGGACTCCCCTTTCTTATTTCATCCCTTATTAAATCACCGGTAGCAATATGGTTAAGCCCAAAATGTTCTCTAATCATATTAGCCTGTGTCCCTTTGCCTGCACCAGGGGCACCAAGTAAAACAACATTTTTCATATATATCCCCTTCCTTTTATCTTTCCTGCTCTCAAAAATCCCTCATAATTATGGGTAACTAAATGCGCCTCTACTTTTTGCATAAAATCCAAACCTACACCTATAACAATTAATAAACTTGTACCACCAAAGTAAAAGGGCATATTAAAATAACGAATTATAATTTGTGGTAATATAGCAACTATTGATAGATATATTGCTCCAACAAAGGTTAAACGTGTTAACGTATAATCAATAAACTTACTTGTTTCAGGACCTGGTCTTTTACCAGGTATAACACCACCACTTTTCTGTATATTTTCTGCAATGTCATCGGGATTGAAGATAATAGAAGTATAAAAATAGGTAAAGAATACTATTAATACAATGTATATCAGATAATATACAGCTGAATTAGGTGAAAAATAATAACCTATCTTTGCAACTATTTCATTATTTGAAAATGTTGATAGTGTTGCAGGGAATGCAACAATTGAAGCTGCAAATATTATTGGTATAACACCAGATGGATTGAGTTTTAAAGGTAGGTATGATGTTGTTGGTTTTGATACACCAAAGCCTATGCTTCTTCTTACATACTGAATTGGGAGCCTCCGGTTAGATATCTCCATAAAAACAATTGCAGCTGTAATGAAAAGCATAATTGCTATTATTGAAATTAATGTTAAGATTTGTATTTCACCTGTCCTAAATAGATTATAAGTATTAATAACTGCTGCAGGAAATCTAGCTACAATACCGGCAAATATAATAAGTGATATTCCATTACCAATTCCTTTTTCTGTGATCTTTTCACCAAGCCACATTAAAAATACTGTTCCAGTAGCAAGAGTAATAGTTGTAATAATACGAAAGGGCCAACCAGGATACATAACAATATGACCACCCCCTGGTGCTGTCATTGATTCTAAACCTATAGAGATTCCTAATCCCTGAATACAACTAATTAGAACAGTCCCATAGCGGGTATAGTTTGTAATTTTACGCCTGCCTTCAACGCCTTCTTTTTTTAACTCAGCTAATTTTGGGGAAACAACTGTCAACAATTCTAGAATAATGGCAGCTGAGATATAAGGCATAATTCCAAGTCCAAATACAGTTAATCTACTTAGTGCTCCACCAGTAAACATATCAAAAAAACCCAAAAGATTTCCACTTTGTCTCGAAAAAAATTGTGATAGTGCTTCTGAATCTATACCAGGAACAGGTACATGTGTTCCTATTCTATACACTACTAATAATGCAAAAGTAACAAATAATTTTTTTCGTAAATCTTTGATTGATAATATTTCTATAAATTTATCTATCATTAATTTTTAACTTTCTATTGATGAATTTGATTTCTCAATCTTATCTTTAGCATTCTTCGACATTATATTTATTTTAAAAATCAATTTTTTAGTTAATTCTCCTTTTCCCAATATTTTTACATTGCCTTTGTCTTTCTTAATTAAACCCTTACTTTTCAGCGATTCTATACTGACTTCTTCTCCTTCATTAAACCTATCGTTAATAACATCTATATTAACTATTTCATATTCTTTGCTAAATCTTTTGTTATTAAAGCCTCGCTTAGGCAATCTTCTAGTTATAGGTATTTGGCCACCTTCATACCATGGATATACCTTCGATCCAGTTCTTGATTTTTGTCCTTTTGTACCTCTACCAGCAGTTGTCCCTAGACCACTACCTTGACCCCTGCCAAGTCTTTTTCTGTTCTTTTTTGTGCCTTTTGCTGGTTTTAAATCATGTAAATACATTCTATGCACCTTCTTTACTTATTTTAATAATATCATTAATTGTTTTTCCTCTAATTATCGCTATCTCATCTAATCTCCTTAATTGTTTAAAACCATCTATAGCTGCGTTAAGTATATTAATAGGGGTTCTACTTCTAAAAGATTTCGCAAGTATATTATTTATGCCAGCTAATTCAAAAAGTGTACGTGTTACACCACCTGATATAATGCCTGTACCAGGTGCAGCTGGCTTCATTAACAATTCAGCTGAGCCAAACTTACCAATAACTTCATGAGGTATTGTATCTTTTACCACTGGCACTTCTATTATGTTGCTTTTTGCATCATCCAACGCTTTTCTTATAGCATCGGGTATCTCTTTTGCTTTTCCTTTTCCAATACCAACCTTACCAGCCATATTTCCAACAATAACAATTGCCGTAAATTTAAATATTCTTCCCCCTTTTACAACCTTTGTCACCCTCCCAATATTTACAACCTTATCAACTAATTGTTGTTCTTCTTCTGTCACTTAACTACCTCCTTAAAACTTTAGCCCGTTATTCCTTAATTCATCTGCCAATGCTTTAATTTTTCCGTGATACTTATAACCTGAACGATCAAATTTTACTTCAGTTATTTTCTTCTCCATTGCCCTAGTCGCTAATCTTTTTCCTATGTCAGCTGCAATCTCTTTATTTAATTTTCCACTATATTTTTCTCTTAAATCTCTTTCTAAGCTAGATGCGCTAACTACAGTACTTTGGTTAGCATCATCCACTATTTGAGCATATAAATACCTATTACTCCTAAATATAGTAACCCTTAATTTATCACTACTTCTCATCTTTTTTCTTATGCCTAATTTCCTTCTCTTTCTTTTCAAATCTTTATACTTGTCCATAGCATCAACCTCATTATAAGCTATATTTTACTTTGCTGCCTTGCCCTGTTTCAATACTATATGCTCTCCCTCGTATCTAACCCCTTTTCCCTTATATGGATCAGGCTTTCTAATATTTCTTATCATTGCTGCAGTTTCACCAACCTTTTGTTTGTCAAACCCTTTTATTTCGATCTTCTGCGGTGATAACAACTTAAATTCTATGCCTTCTGGTGGGTTAACAACAATTGGATGTGAATAGCCAAGACTCAACTCTAAATTTTTACCTTTCATATTAGCTCTATAACCAACACCAACTATATCAAGTCTCTTACTAAAACCTTCTGTTACACCAACTACCATATTATTTATTATAGCCCGCATCAATCCATGAAAGGCTTTAACCTTTCTGGAATCTTTTGTTCGCTTAACTATAATAGTATTATCATCTATATTTAGCACAACATTATCTACTAAATCAGTTACTAGCTCACCTTTTGGACCTTTAACCCTAACTTTTTTATCATCAACATCTATATTCACACCATTTGGTATCTTTACCGGTAATCTACCTATCCTTGACATAAATAACACCTCACCATAATTGACATATATATTCACCACCAATGTGCAAATGTTTGCACTCTTTAACAGTCTTTAGCCCTTTCGAGGTTGATATTATACCTGTTCCTAACCCACCTAGTACTAATGGCATATCCTTTGGCTTTATATATCTTCTTCTACTTGGCAAGCTTACTCTTTTTAAACCTCTGATTACAGGTTCACCATCCTCAGTATACTTCAATATAATCACTAAACTCTTTTTCTTGTTCTCTTCATTAACATTATAGTCTTTTATAAAGCCTTCTTGTAGCAATAGTTTAACTATTGATTCCTTCATTTTTGAATGCGATATTACTACCTCATTATGTTTCATAGTTATAGCATTTTTTATTGACGATAACATATCTCCTATGGGATCAGACATACTCATACATAAACTCCTTTACCAACTAGATTTAACAACACCTGGAATATATCCATTGTGTGCATATTTCCTAAAACAAATTCTACACATATCAAACCTTCTTATATATGCTCTTGATCTACCACAAATAGGACACCTATTATATTCTCTAACCTTAAACTTTTTCTTCTTAAAAGCGCTATAATATTTTGATTTTTTTGCCATTCATACCTCCTTTATGCAAAGGGCATACCAATTGCTTTTAATAATTCTTTTGCTTCTTCATCTGTTTTTGCTGTAGTATTAATCACAATATCTAGACCTCTTATTTTATCAACTTTGTCATAGTTTATATCAGGGAATACAATTTGTTCCTTAATTCCTAAAGCATAATTACCTCTACCATCAAAGGAATTAGGATTAACCCCTCTAAAATCTCTCACCCTAGGAAGCGCAATATTAATTAATCTCTCTAAGAACTCATAAGCTCTCATGCGTCTTAACGTTACTTTACATCCTATAGGCATACCATTCCTTAATTTAAAACCAGCAATTGATTTTTTTGCTTTGGTGATTACAGGCTGTTGACCAGAAATAGCTCTTAAGTCCCCTACAGCTTTTTCTATTATTTTAGCATTTGTAACAGCTTCACCCACACCCATATTTAATACAATCTTATCAATTTTTGGCACTTCCATTAAATTCTCATATTTAAACCTATCCATCAACTTGGGAATCACACTATTTTTATATTTCTCGTATAACCTTTCCATTATCTTAAACCCCTATTTATCTATTATTTCTCCACATTTTTTGCAATACCTACTTTTTTTACCTTCCTTCAGATAAGTATAGCCAAGCCTCACACCGCCTTTACATTTCTTACAATAATACATAACATTTGATATATCTATTGGCATAGTCTTTTCAATAATACCACCATCAGGATTTTCTTGTGTTGGTTTTGTGTGTTTCTTTGCTATATTAACATTTTCTACAATAACTTTACCCTTTTTTCTATTAACATTTATTATTTTTGATATTTTATCCTTATCTCTACCAACAGTCACTATAACACTATCATCTTTCTTTAATTTATATTTACCTTGCATTTATACCTCCTATAAAACCTCAGGTGCCATCGATATTATCTTAAGATAACCCCTTTGCCTAAGCTCTCTTGCAACAGGGCCAAAAACTCTTGTGCCAATAGGCTCAACCTGCTTATTTACCACAACTGCGGCATTATCATCAAATTTTATATACGTTCCGTCATTTCTTCTCTTCTCTTTCTTTGTTCTAACTACAATTGCCCTAACAACAGAACCCTTCTTGACATTACTATCAGGTGCAGCATCTCTAACGCTAGCAACAATGATATCACCTAATCGACCATATCTTTTTTTAGAACCACCCAATACTTTTATACATTTAATAATCTTTGCTCCTGAATTATCTGCTACAACTAAATTAGTGTTAACCTGTATCATTTCCCTACACTCCTAATTTCATTTATTCTATTTCTTTTACATCAACAGGTCTTTCTAAAAGGCGTAATAATCTCCATCTTTTAAGTTTACTTATAGGTCTAGTCTCAACAATCTCAACTATGTCCCCAGGTAATGATTCTCCTTTTTCATCATGAACAATATATCTTTTGCTACGTTTTATGTATTTATGATATTTTGGATGTTTTTTCAGTTCTTCAACTAAAACAACAACCGATTTATCCATTTTATCGCTTACAACTACACCTCTTCTTGTTTTTCTTGTTTTTCTATCTATCACTTTGGTCCTCTTTTGCTCTTATTATTGTCTTAATTCTTGCTATATTTTTTTTTGTTTTACTAATTCTAGAAGTATCTTCTAACTCACCAGTTTTTAATCTAAATCTTAAACGAAACAACTCTTCATTAAATTCAGTTAATTTACCATACAATTCGTTAATATTCAATTCTCTTATTTCACTTACATTCATTATTAATCCCCATAATATGTTTATACATTTTTAGATAAAAACTTACATTTAACAGGCATTTTATGTGCTGCAAGTCTAAAAGCTTCTCTGGCACCTTTTTCATCAACATCTGCTATCTCATAAAGAACTGTCCCTTTCTTCACCCTTGCAACATAATATTCAACAGCACCTTTCCCTTTACCCATCCTTGTTTCTGCTGGCTTTTTTGTTACAGGATGATGTGGAAATATTCTAATAGTGAGTTTACCACCTTTCTTAACAGATCTATTTATTGCAATTCTGCCAGATTCTATTTGTCTACTAGTAATCCTACCCTTTTCATCGGATATCAATGCAAAATCACCAAATACCAAGCTGTTGTTTTTAGTAGCAACTCTTCCCCTAATTCTACCTTTAAATGCTTTCCTATATTTAGTTTTTTTAGGCATTAACACTGGCTTCAACCTCTCTTTTTATTTTACTTGTATCCTCAATTCTCTCACCTTTAAATATCCATACTTTTACACCAATAATACCATAAGTAGTAAATGAATCTGCAACACCATAATCTATATCTGCCCTAATTGTTTGTAACGGCATTCTACCTTTAATGTACCATTCTGTTCTAGACATCTCAGCACCACCTAATCTTCCAGAGCATGCAACCTTAATACCAAGAGCACCACCTTTTGTTGCTTGAAACACGGCTCTTTTCATTGCCCTTCTAAAAGGCACTCTCCTTCTGATTTGAGCTGCAATATTTTCAGCTACTAACTGAGAATCAAGTTCCGGCCTTTTCACTTCTCTTATTACTATTAAAACTACAGAATCTGTATAAGCCTTTAACCTATCCTTAATCTCTTCTATATTAGACCCTTTCTTACCTATTAGTACACCTGGCCTGCTAGTATTTAAGGTGATCCTAACTTTCTCTCCCATCCTTTCTATATCAATTGATGAAATACCCGCATCATAATATTCTTTTTTTAAAAATTTTCTAATCTTATCGTCCTCAGCTAATTTCTTCCTGTAATCCTTCTTTGAAGCATACCATTGCGATTTCCAAGGCTTTATAATACCTAATCTGAAACCATGGGGGTTAACCTTTTGTCCCATATTAATCCTCCATCTCTGATAAAATAACAGTTACATGTGATGTTTTTTTTCTTATCATACTAGCTCTCCCAAAAGCTCTTGGCATAAACCTTTTATAAACCGGGCCATCGTCAATCTTCAGAACACTGATATAAAGTTTTTCAATATCTCTATAGGACTTATTTTCCTCTGCATTAGCAACAGCAGACTTTATAGCCTTTGATATAAATAAAGATGATTTCCTCCTATTAAAGTGTAATAACCTTAAAGCATCATCAACATTTCTACCTCTTACCATGTCTGCAACTACCCTTGCTTTCCTGGGGGAGACCCTTACTCTTTTAATTATAGCCTTTGCTACTTCCATCTATCTACCTCTTTTCCCACGTTTCTCATCTTTTTTATGTCCTCTAAATGTTCTTGTAAAAGAAAACTCACCTAATTTGTGGCCAACCATATTCTCATTAATATATACAGGTATAAACTTGTTCCCATTGTGCACTGCAAAAGTCATACCTACCATATCTGGTATAATAGTACTTCTTCTAGAATATGTCTTAATAACTCCTTTGTCACCAGTCTCTTTCTGTTTATTTATCTTTTTTAATAGACTCTCATCAACAAAAGGTCCTTTTTTTAATGATCTAGGCATTTTACCTCCTGTTTCTCTTGCTAACTATATATTTATTAGATTGTTTATTTTTCTTTCTCGTTTTATATCCCTTTGTAGGTTTACCCCATGGCGTTGAAGGGTGTCTCCCGCCAGAGGTCCTGCCTTCACCTCCCCCATGAGGATGGTCTATAGGATTCATTGCAACCCCTCTTACCGTTGGTCTAATACCCAAATAGCGCTTTCTACCAGCCTTACCTAAAGAAACGTTTTCATGATCTAAATTACCAAGTTGTCCAATTGTTGCCCTGCAATCAGAATATATCAATCTTATTTCACCAGATGGTACTCTTACGTGACAATAACGCCCTTCTTTAGCAAGCAACTGCGCATATACTCCTGCAGATCTTGCAATTTGTCCACCTTTACCAGGTCTTAACTCTACATTATGTATCAATATACCTACAGGCATATCTTTCAGCTTTAACGTATTACCAGGCTTTATATCAACACCTTCACCACTTTCAACAAAATCACCAACCTTCAATTCATTTGGAGCTAATATATATCTTTTTTCACCATCAGTATATGCAATTAAAGCAATTCTTGCACTTCTATTTGGATCATATTCTATTGTCTTGACTCTTGCATTAATACCATCTTTATTTCTTTTAAAATCTATTATTCTGTAAAGCCTTTTAGCTCCACCACCTTTGTGTCTTACTGTTATTCTGCCCTTATTATTTCGCCCACTTTTTTTACCTAAACTAACTAAAAGCTTTTTTTCAGGCTTATCTGAGGTTATTTCATCTCTCTTTTCATAACTACTCTGCCTTGTACCAGGTGTTATAGGTTTTAACTTTCTAATAGCCATAAATTATACCTCTCACACAAATTCAATATTTTCACCTTTTGCTAATGTAACAACAGCTTTTTTCCAATCGCTTCTCCTACCAACAACAGTACCAAATCTCTTCTTTTTCCCCCGGTAATTCATAATACATACCTTTTTAACTTTAACATCGAACAATTTCTCTACTGCATCCTTTATTGCATATTTATTTGCATCCTTTAATACCTCAAAGGTTACCTTGCCTTGCCCCTCTTTTATATTAACTGCTTTTTCAGTTAATATTGGTTTTTTAACAATATTATATAGATTAGCCATATATATACCTCTTGATTAACTTTTCAAAGCTTTCACTCTCTATCACAATATGTTTAGCATTAATTAGATCATAAACATTTATTGAACTTAAAGGAAGTAACTTTACATATTCTAAGTTTCTCACAGCTTTAATTGTATTCTTATCAATATTATCATCAATAATCATAAGTACTTTTCTATCACCAGCAATATTTAATAATATATTATTGGCATCCTTTGTCTTTCCACTTTCTATTGATAATTTATCAACTAAAACAAATGCATCATCATCTAATTTTGCTTTAATAGCTGATTTTATTGCACTTTTTATCTTCTTTTTGTTCATCTTAGATTTATAGTCTCTTGGCTGTGGCCCAAATATTACACCACCACCGACCCATAAAGGAGACTTATTACTACCAACCCTTGCCCTACCTGTGCCTTTTTGTCTCCATGGTTTTTTATTAGATCCAGTAACCTTAGCGACATTTTTAGTTGAAGCACACCCCTTCCTAATATTACTCAACTGATTTATCACTGCTTCGTGCATCAACGAAATATTGGGTTTTTCACTCATAAACCCATCATCTATACTAAAGTTATTAACCTTTTCTTTTTTTAAATTATATACATTAATATCTTGCATATTTACCTCGTTAATATTTAAACTGCTTTCTTACTTTTTTTCAAAAACAATATAGTATTTTTATGCCCTGGTACAGCACCTTTTACAAAAAACAAGTTATTCTCTTCATTTATCTTTACAACTTCTAAATTCCTAACAGTTATCCTTTTTCCGCCAGTACGACCTGCCATCTTTTGCCCCTTTTTTGTTTCTCCGGGCTTAACACACATACCAATTGATCCTGGTTTTCTATGGGATGTAGAACCATGAGAGGAGGGACCTCCCGAAAAATTATGTCTCTTCATTGTTCCCTGAAAACCTTTCCCAATTGATATTGATGTAATATTTAGATATTTTGCTTCTTTTAAAATCCCAATATTTACAATATCGCCTATATTATAATCATTTTTTTCATTTATTCTAAATTCTTTTAATATTTTACAAGGTTTTATCTTCCTTTTTTCAAAATAACCTTTCATTGGACTATTTATTTTCTTTTTATTAATTTCAATAAAACCTAATTGCACTGCCTCATAACCATCTTTCTCGGAAGTTTTCTTATCTACAATACTACATGGCCCTGCCTCAATAATTGTAACAGGAATTGCAAATCCTTTTTCATCAAATATTTGGGTCATACCAATTTTTCTACCTATTAATCCTTCCATATCATGCCTCTATAATTTTATTTCTACATCAACACCAGCAGATAATTCAAGCTTCATTAAAGCATCAATAGTCTGTGTATTATATTCATTAATATCAATAAGTCTCTTATGAGTTCTAATCTCAAATTGCTCTCTAGATTTCTTATTAACATGTGGAGACCTCGTTACCGTATACCTCTCTATTTTAGTTGGCAAAAATATTGGCCCAATAACATTTGAGCCCGTTCTTTTTGCTGTGCTAACAATATCTTTTACTGCTCCATCTAACAATCTATAGTCATATGATTTAAGTTTAATTCTTATCTTTTCTTCAGCCATCTCTAACCTCAAATATTAAATATTATTCAATAATATCTGTTACTACTCCTGCACCTACTGTTCTACCACCTTCCCTTATAGCAAACCTTAAACCTCTTTCCATGGCTATAGGG
>JAXHVM010000018.1 GCA_034189185.1 Deferribacterota bacterium | reverse complement strand
ATAATATTTTTTTAGGTGAATTAGATTGGTCAAAAGGTAGTGGATTAATACCTGTTATTACGCAGGAGGTTAAAAGTAGAGAAGTTTTAATGCAAGCATATGTTAATAAGAAAGCCTTAGAATTAACGATTGAATCAGGATTTGCACACTATTTTTCAAGAAGTAGAAAAAGAATTTGGAAGAAAGGTGAGACAAGTGGAAATATTCAGAAAATTGTAAACATATATATAGATTGTGATGGTGATTGCCTTTTATATGAAGTTGAGCAGACTGGTGTAGCTTGTCATAAAGGTTATAAGAGTTGTTTTTATAGGAAATTGCGGGGGAAAAATGATTAAGAAAGGAAAAAATTTAGTTGGTGTCGATTTTGGCAGCCATTCTGTGAAGATCGCCGAGATTAAGCCAGTAAAAGATAGTTATTTATTAAAAGGCATATCTTTATTAGAGTTACCTGAGGAATCTCTTGTAGAGGGTAAGATTATTGATTTCACAGCAGTTGTAGATACATTAACTGAAGCATATAATAAGGGTAGATTTACCCATAAAAGTGTTGTAACTGCATTGAAAGGTTTTGGGGCAATAGCGAAAAGAATAGATATAGAGATAGAGGATATGAAAACCTTTAAAGAGAGTTTTCGTTGGGAGTCTAACCAATATGTGGATTATGATCCAAATACGATGAATATAGATTATTATATATCTGACAAAAAGATAGATCAAAATAAAATACCTGTCATTGTAGCAGTTGCTAAAAAAGATATAATTAATGATATAAAATTTATTTTTGATACTGCTAAGCTTCATTTAAAAACCCTTGATCTAGAAACCTTTGCTTTGGTTAACCTATTAGAATATAACTATCCAGATATCGAGGGGTTAGTCTCAATAATTGATATTGGCCATGAGAAGATACATATATCATTTGTTGAAAATGCTCTTTTTAGATTTGCTTTTGACCTTGATGTGGGTGTTAAAAATTGTATAGATCTGTTTAAACAGATGTATGACAGAAACTATGATGAAGTAGTAAATATTTTAAGTAGTGGCGAATCATTGAAGAATGATGATGAAAGCCTTTCAATAATAAATCAATTTTATGAAAGGGCCTATCAATCTTTGAGTAATGTGTTGGCAAATGTTGAGAGGACTCTTTCTCAGAAAGTTGGTAAATTTTATGTTTGTGGTGGCGGTGTTTATTTACCTGGGTTTGTTGATTTTTTAAGAGAGAAGTTAAGTAGTGAGGTAGAATATTTTAATCCCTTTAATAAAATAGATATAAACACTAAAGAAGCCGATATAGATTTTGTTGAAAATAATATGTATAGGTTTAATGTAGCAGTTGGATTGTCTTTAAGGCGTGTGGATGACACAAAATGATTAAGATAGATTTATTAGAAAAAAAGCCATTAGTAGATAGGCTAAAAGAATATATAGATGTATTTGTAGTTGAACTACTAATATTTTCTATAGTTCTCGTAGGCGTGTTTTGGTCAATGTACTTAATAAATAGGAACTTAAGCTATCAGGATGAAATAATTACTAAGGAGATGGATATTCTAAGCACATTTCTTAGGCCTTTAGAAAGAAGATATGCACAAATAAAAAAGAATAAAAAAGATATAGATGATGTAATAAATAAGGTTAATAGTGTATTAGAAAGTAAAAAATTGGTCTCATTATATTATAGGTTTATGATTGAGATTGAGAAATCAATTCCTGATGACTGCTGGGTAAAGAGTTTTAGGTTTGATAACACAAAGAACAATATAGTTATTGAGGTTAACGCCTTAAGGAGCACCTCTGTAAACCTATTTGTCAGAAATCTTTCTGCTACTGATCTATTTTCTAGGATACAGCTTACTGAGGTAGCCTCAGATACTGAGAAGAGTTATGAAATCAGCACCTTTAAATTGTTTGTCCAGATAAATAGGGATAGTATAGAGTCATGAGAGATTTACCAATAGGATTTAGACTAGCTATATATGCAGCCATATTATTTTTTATAATATTAATATATTATTTTATTTTCTATTCACCTAAAGCAGAT
Organism: Deferribacterota bacterium; assembly: GCA_034189185.1. Classification (NCBI taxonomy): domain Bacteria; kingdom Pseudomonadati; phylum Deferribacterota; species Deferribacterota bacterium. Next base: position 18,481 of record JAXHVM010000018.1, on the reverse strand, counting down.
AGAATATTAGAAAAACAAAAAAGGTATGAACAATTGTATAATCAAATAATAAATATAATACCCTCTACTACAATAGATAAATATAATGCATCTATAAAAGAGCTTAAATTAGCAAAGAATTTGGTTGGCAAGTTAAATAAATATTTATACGAAGAAATGGGAGAGCCTAATATTTTATATGACGAGCTTCTTAACCTTGCAAGTAGAAACAATGTTAAGATAGATGTGTTTGAGACAAAAAATAAAGGATTAGAAAAGGTTAATGACTTTACTTCAAAGTTTGTATTTGATTTAATATTGTATGGTGATTTTGATAGCATTGTTAAATTTTTTTATGGACTAAATAGCTTGAAAAACATTGTACACAGTGAAAGTTTTTTGATAAACACTTCAACTAGGAAAGAGGCAGTAAACCCTACGCTACAGGTTAAAGGTAGTTTTAGCGCTTATAAATATAATTTAGAGAAATTAAAATGAGATATATCATACTATTATTCTTATTTTTAATATTATCTTGTGATAACAAACTAATAAATCTAAAGCAAAGGCCAGAGATGCCTGAGATAAAAAACCCCCAACAACCAGATTATGATAGATATAAAAAGATAGAAGAAGAAATAGTAGAGACATTCTCTATTGGTAGAGAGCCTTTGACGTTTAAAGTTGCTAAGAATCCTTTTTCATCTTCAATTGATGAATATTTGGCTAGTCTAAACGAAAGAAAAGGAGATAACCCTTTGGCAGTTCCTTTGGATCAAATAAAACTTGTAGGGGTTTTGGATGCCTCAGTTGGAAAGATAGGTGTGGTAAATGTCTCTAATCAAATATTTTTTGTAAAAATTGGTGATAAAATGGGTAATGCAGATGGCGAGATTATTGAGATAACACAAAATGCTATATTAGTTAGAGAGACTAGGAAGGATATATTTGGTGAATATCATACCTCTGTTAAAGAGTTAAGGTTGAAGAAAGAGGAGGAATCATGATCACTTATAAAAAAAATATTATAATTTTTATTATGCTATTTATGATATTTAGTTGCGCAAAATATGATACATTGAAAAGGCCAGACAAACATATTTCATATTTTAGTATTGCCAAGGTCAAAGACTCTGAATATATGGTAACTATAAAGGGAAGCGAGGGCGTTGACTATAATATTAGTTATGCTAAAAACCCCTATAAATTAAGGATAAATATGCCTATGGTTGATGTTGACCCTTCTGTATTAGAATATTCATATAGTGATGAAAAAATTGAAGGTGTTGCAGTATACCCATCTAAGTCTCAAGTTGATATAGAGATTTTACTTAAAAGTGGTGCTGATTACACATATAAAAAGGAAGATAGCACTTTGACTATAACACTAGATTTTGCAGAAAGTGTAGGTGTGCTGCCCGGCGTTGGTAGTTATTATGAAACAATAAAGCCTTATAAATTTGACACAGCAAAGGCCTTTTATGATTTGTCTATGAGAAGTGATAATAGTTCCTTTTTATTAGATTTAGTTGTAAAAGGGATAGTTAGATATGATTATGGTTATTTGGAAGGAAATAAATTTTATATTGATTTATATGATATAAATAATTATGTGGGTGCACGTACATATAATTATAAAGGATTTGTTAAGAGTATAAGGGTTGGAGATTATGATAATCCAAAAAAAACAAGAGTTTTACTTACTATTGAAGAAAAAATTCCCTTATATCTTGGTCAAGATGGCACTTCTCTAAAGATTTCAAATGATTTTAGTAAAGTCCCAAAAGAAGTTGCATATATAATGGATTTTAATAATATACACGTAAAAAGATATCAATCCCTTCTTTTTACATTGAGTAGGCCTATTGATTTTAAGAAGAAGGTTTTAGAAGGAAAACTTATTATAGAATTTAATGGTAGGGTTGTGCCTATTAAGGGTATTAACACGCTGCGATATTTTGATGATGATGTTCCCTTTAAGGGGTATAAGATTTTGACAAAAGATGGTAAAACAACAATAATAGTTGAGCCAGCTGATACAGTTTATGCTACTGTAAAAAAAACACCTGATGGGCTTGTTGTAAGCGGAAGTTTTGAACCTTTTGCAAAGGCTGAGGGTCTCTTAGAAGAGACAGGTGTAGAGGAGAAAGAAAAATCCCCTGAGGAAAGGGAATTGGAATTAATAACCTTAAATATCAAAGATATGGATGTTAGAGAGGCAATTAGATTGATATATTTTGGAAGGGGAAAAAATTTGATATTTGGTAAGGATGTAGAGGGAGAGGCTACACTTTTTGTTGAAAATATACCATATAGGACTGCTTTAAATATAATTCTAAATCAAAATAATCTTGTAGTACGAGAGGAAGGTAACCTAGTATGGATTATGACGGAAGAAAGTTATAAACGATTTGTAGAATCAATAACGAAGGAGAAAGAAGAAAAGATGATGGAAGTGGTTAGTGAGCCACCAATAACAAAAGAGATTAGGGTAAATTTCTATACAGCATCAGAATTGCAGCCTATAATTGAGACCCAACTGAGTGAGAGAGGTAGGCTTCAAGTTTTAGAAAAAAGAAATTCTTATATTGTTACTGATATCCCTTATGCAGTAGAGCAGATTGAACGATTAATTGAGTCGATCGATAAGCCAACTAAACAAGTAATGATCGAAGCGCGCATTGTTGAGGTTACTGATACAGGTTCTTTGAACTTAGGTATTCAGTGGGGCGGAAAATTTGCCAAACCAGGGATCACAAATAATGATTTCCCATCATCTATTATTGTTACAGGTCAACCTCTTCAAGGTGGGGGTGGTGGAGCTCAAGAAAGTTTATCTGGTAATGGTTATATAACTAATTTTCCTTTTATGCCAAGTGAAGGTGGTGTTGGTACTTTAGCGATGACATTAGGCAGTGTTTCAAATAGATATAATTTGGATATGGCTTTGCAAGCACTAGAGAGGCAAGGCAAGGTTAGGATAATCTCTGCACCACGGGTTACAACATTGGATAATGTTGAGGCAGAGATAAATTCTGGCCAGACTGCAGTAATTGTTCCATCGGGTGATAACACACAAGCCGAAGAGGTTGATACGGGTATAAGGCTTACTGTAACACCTCATATTACTGCAAATAATATGGTATTTATGGAAATTGAGGTTGAAAAAAGCAGTTTAGGTGAAGTAACTGCAAATACAGTGACAACTGCAGAGAAGACTGCGACAACTCAAGTATTACTATCTGATGGTGAAACTACTGTTATTGGTGGATTGTTAGAGAATGAGACTAATGTGACAAAAGAAGGCTGGCCAATTTTGCATAGAATTCCAATTATAGGCCCTCTTTTTGGGGGCAGAGTACAAAGCTCTAGAAAAGAGGAATTGATGGTTTTTTTAAGACCACGTATTGTGACAAAAGAGTATGAGCAGGTAGATAAGTTAATAAAAACAGGGGGGTTAGAATGAAACTTCCTTTAACAAATAAATTTTTATTTATATATATACTGCTAATTATTTTCACAAATTTTTTGTCAGCCAGTGAGGAAGGAATGCCAGTGGAATTTGATACAGTCTCCCTGTATACATACTATACTACTAGTGAAGAAACGGGGGGAGGTTATTGGAATCCAAACTTCTATTTTTATGATAATAGGACAGAAGGGCAGAATTGTAATGCTCCTACAGAATTTATGATAAATGTTGGCTACACTATATATCCACATCCAGGGGTGGTGTATACGTTTATTGAACCAGGTGGTGATTATAACCCCTTCTTGGAAGGCGTCTTTCCTTTAGTGTTTTTAAGGCCTAGGTTGGAATTTTACCAGGTTAGTCCAGGTCCTAATGCTTTTGAGGAATCCTTTAGTAAAGAGCCAACATGGGTAATTGATGATTATTTATTATATGGTGATTATGGTGTACCCTTTGAGAGTCTAGATGAGAGTGATCCTCTAACAGGTAGTTTTACAATATATTCATCTATATTTCCATTTCCCCCTCCTTATGAAAAGCTTGTAAATGATCCAATATATAGTGCTCCCCCGTTTTTAGGTTTGTGGGAGGAGGTTGAATACAGCTCTGAACCATTGAGTTTTGACGGTTATATTGGTGTGTCAATGGAGGTAATGGAGATGTATTCAAATGAGAGAGAGAGGGTAGAGCTATTTAGATTACCTTACCATTATGAGGTTTGTGCCCCATCTTGCAGTTTTCAGTGCGAAGGCTTGGTAATTCAACCGGGAGAGGAAACACCTGGTTTGCCCTGGGGTAGTGTGGTAAACCCACAAAGTGGTATTGGAAAAACAAGCGAGAGTGGTAATGTAATCTATAAAAATAATGATATAATAAAAAAGGTTTTACCTGACTCTGATAATTATATTATTAAATATATACAAAAAAATAATATCAATTTTTCCACATATAATTGGGGTGGTAGAAAAGTAACATCCCAAGTTAATCCACCGATTGGACCCTATCCTGACTATATAGAGATTTATAGGGATGATACAGGCTTTCATGATGCAGTAGCTACAGTTAATATGAGCTGGGTATTTGCTGGTGGTGGATCAACATTGGATAGAATAGAGGATGAATTGGCTTCAACATTAGAAGATCTAATATATCCTGATAATGAAACGGGGCCAACCTATTCTGATTTTATAAGGCAACAATTGGAGGAAGGGGTAACTTTTGTTGATATGCTTACAACATATCCAGCAATTTTATTGAGAACATTTTTAAACCTTCCAGATGACCCTGAAGGATATAATCAGTTGAAAAACTCCTATATTGAGCTTGTATATATTGAGCTTGATTATGAATTAAATCCCTATTCAGATGAAAGATGTCCTTCAGATTTTACTACATATTCTACTCCAGTTAACAATGCAAGATTAGAGGGTATTGAGGATATATTTGAACTCTTAGAGTGGTCAAATAACATAGTACCTGAGAGAACAAGTACAATTGATGAGAAAAACATAGATTTTCCAGTAGCAGGTATGGGGACATGGGTTGAAGGAAGTGAAGATGAATTTGAGCCCCTGTCTAATGAGTTTGAAAATCTACATGGGACTTCTTGTGAGTATACAGTAACACCAACCTACTATATTCATACATATATTAGTGACGGTAATAGCTCATCAAATTACTATGATAAGACCTATGGAGATCCATTTACAGTAAATATCAATCTATATAACTAATAATAATTATTTAAAAATAGTTATTATTGTCTATGTTTTACGATAATGTGACCCTTATTTTTGCCACTTAGCATTGCCTTTAAGTATGTGTCTACCTCTTCTAGTGTTATTTCTTTGTTAATTAGATTAAGCGTATCGAGAGCATTCCACTCATTAAATAATCTATCCCACACTTTTTGTCTTATTTCTCTTGGGCATTCAGCCGAATCAATACCACATAAGGTTATACCCCTTAAAATAAAAGGGAAAACTGTAGTATTTAATTCATAGGAAGCAGCATTGCCACAAGCAGATACACAACCATATCGTTTGATAGATTTCAATATTGTTGATAGTATATTCCCCCCAACTGTATCAATAGCTGCATCCCATTTTGAAGATAGTAGAGGTTTATTTTTTTTATCATCTACTTCGCTACGTGGAATAACGTTTTTTGCACCAACCTTTAGAAGGATATCTTTAAAATCAGGTTTATTTGTGACAGCAGTTACATTAAAACCTATTTTAGAAAGTAAGCAGACCGAAATAGAACCAACACCACCTGAAGCCCCTGATACAACAACATCTTTGTCATCACTAGGATTAACACCTTCATCAATAATTCTTTTAATTGACAGGCCAGCAGTAAGTCCAGCTGTTCCATACATCATTACATCCCTAAATGATATATTGTCAGGCAATTTAAAGACCCAATCACTAGGTGTTGAAACAAATTCACCTAGGCCACCTGGTGTATTCATTCCAAGATCAAAACCTGTAACAAAAACCCTATCACCTTCCTTAAAATTAGGATCTTCTGATTTTGCAACTACACCGGCTGCATCAACACCTGGAGTGAAAGGATATTGTTTAGTTACACCTTTATTACCAATTGACGATAGTGCATCTTTATAATTTAGGGAGGTATAATATACTCGAATTAAAACGCCCCTAAAAGGAAGCTCCCTTAGTTTTTTTTCGGCAATATTACCTTTATATGTTTTATCGTCAAGTTCTCTTACTTCGTAGGCCTTATATGTTTTGGACTCTTCCATTTCTACCTCCTACCTGATATTTTAGGTTGTTTATAAATTATAGTATAATTATTTATTAAATAAAGAATAAATAATGAAAACCTTTCTATTGAAAAAGATATCTTTTTAATGATTTTTTATTTGCTCAATTTTTACTAATGTTGCCATAAAAAGACCTGATGATATATAAGTTATAATAGCGATTAACATTATAATAGGCTTATAAAAGCTAAGAGTTAATAATATAAATAATAAAGGCAATATATAAAAAATTTTCTTATATAATAAATACTCTAAATTTTTAAAGCTTAAGTAGTTAATTCTGCTGATCATAAGTAAACCTAAGAGATATATAAATATAATTAGACTAATATCATTATAAAACCACATCTGTGGAGCCTCTTTGATATGGTAATATATATAGGCGACAATGGCAAGTGCAGCAGCTGGAGCTGGTAGCCCAGTAAAGATATGTTCATTAGAGGCATTTGAAGTGACATTAAATCTAGCTAATCTTAAGACTGTGCAACTTGTATAGAAAAACGGCAAAAGCCAACCGAAGGGGCTATTATATAGAGATAAATACATGTATATTAAAAAAGCTGGTGCGACACCAAAGGCTATTGCATCTACTAATGAGTCAAGTTCTTTGCCAAAATTACTTGTTGAATTTAGAACTCTTGCAACTTTACCATCTAAGCCGTCAAAGAGAAAAGAAAGGATTATTGCGTATGCCGCAAGTATATAATTACTATGAAAACTTGCGTGAATAGAGTAAAATGCAGTAAATAAACTCATTACTGTAATTAGGTTTGCTATTATATAATTTTTCTTCATTTATATCCTCATATTCCTAATTTAATAGTTATACATTTAAATTTCTATGCCAAAATATAATTTTACAATGTATCCTATGAAAAAGCTTAATAAAGCTATTGTAAAACTGATAATGGCCATTTCTATAAAAGTTTTTTTTAGGTTATATCCTTTTGCAATATATAGATAGTAATTAAATAAAAATATTATTAATATTCCAAGTGAAAATGTAACAATTATGGCTATGAAGGGATTATTACATAAGAAAAAAGGTATTACAAGGAAGATTACCGTTATAATATAAGCTGATCCTGTATAAAGTGAAGATTTGATTGCTCTTTTTACATCTTTCTCAGTCTTTTTTGACAAATACTCACTTGCAGACATTGAGAGAGATGCTGCAATTCCTGTTATAAGACCAGCCACTGCAATAAGCTCTGTATTTCTAAGTGCAAATATAAACCCAGCAAGAGCTCCTGTTAACTCTATTAGTGCATCGTTTAAACCTAGCACAATGGAGCTAATATAATTAAGCCTTTCTTCGTTAATTAATTCTAATAGTTTTTCTTCATGGGAATGTTCATCTTCGATAATTTCTTCTATATCTGGAATAATTTGTTTTAAATTATTATATGTTTTTTGTGCTGTATCTTCATTTTTTTCTAAAAATTTTAAGCCAAAGGTTAGTCCAAAGATAGTAACAATAAAAAAATATATTATTATTTTTATTCTATTTGGTTTAACATCTTTGTTAGTATATTTTCTCCAGAACAAATAGTGCTTTTTTTCATCATTAGCAATTTCATCTAAAATCTCTCTATATTTTGCAAAAAAACTATTAAGTGCAATTTTTTTGTAAATATAGTATTCTGTTATTTCGTTTTTCTGTAACTTTTTTATATTCTTTAATGTGCTTTTTTTCATATTTAAAATTTAATATAATTAGTTATATTATATTTAAATTTTAAATGTTAGAAATAGAAAAGAAATATTTAGTTAAAAATATACCTCTTGATTTAAGAAAATATGAATGCATCGATATAGTTCAAGGTTATATAGCTGTAGAAGAGGGTTTTTCAGAGGTAAGAGTGAGGATAGGGAAGAAACATTCGCTTACTGTTAAATCTTATCATACTAATTATAGGTTTGAAAAAGAATTATTAGTTAGCAAAAAGGATTCTTTAGAATTAATGAAATTTTGTTCTAGTAGAACTGTTAGCAAAAAAAGATATATTATACCCTATGATGATTATGTCATTGAGCTAGACATTTATAAAGGCAAATTAGAAGGGTTAATAATTGCTGAGGTTGAGTTTAAATCTGAAGAGGAACTTTTAAGATTTAAAAAGCCTGATTGGTTTGAAAAAGATGTAACAGATGATAAAAGATATAAGAATAAAAATCTTGCTATTTATGGTCTCTAGGTTATAATCTTTAATTTAAAGGTGAATAAATATGACAATACGAGTAAGATTTGCACCATCGCCAACAGGACATTTGCATATAGGCAATGCGAGAACGGCTGTATTTAATTATCTTTTTGCAAGGTCACATAAAGGTGCTTTTATATTAAGAATAGAAGATACTGACTTAGAGAGATCAACAATAGAAAGTGAGAATATGATATATGATGATCTTAGATGGCTAAACTTATCATGGGATGAAGGCCCTATAAAAGATGGGTCCTTTGGCCCATATAGACAATCTGAAAGACTAGATCTATATAGAAAGTATATTAAATATCTAATAGATCATAAAAAGGCCTATTTGTGTTTTTGTTCTAAAGTGGAATTAGAGAATGAAAAAGAAGATGCTATAAAAAAAGGTATACCCTATATTTATAGCGGTAGATGTAGGAATTTAACAGATGGTGAAGTTGAAGAAAGACTTAAGGCAAATATACCCTATTCGGTTAGGATTAAATGTGATCAAGAAAATATATTAGTAAATGATATAATACATGGGGAGATTAACTTTAATACAAATGCTTTTGGAGATTTTATCATTGTAAGGCCAAACGGTATGCCTATATACAATTTCGTTGTAGTTGTTGATGATGCATTGATGAAAATATCCCATGTTATTAGGGGGGATGATCATCTAAGCAATACCCCTAAACAGATTTTAATATATAAATCTTTAGGGTTCTCTCCTCCTCAATTTGCTCATATACCTATGATTCTTGGCAAGAATGGGAGTAAACTCTCAAAGAGAGAAGGTAGTATGAGTGTTGCTTCCTTTAGAGAGGTAGGTTATTTGCCTGAAGCAGTTTTTAATTATCTTGCCCTACTAGGTTATTCACCACCTAATGGAAAAGAATATATTAGCCAAGAGGAGCTTATAAATTTTTTTGATATAAAAGATGTATCAAAAAGTGCAGCTATTTTTGACTTTGATAAATTGAAATGGTTAAATGGTCTCTATATTAGAGATCTAGATATTGAGAAGTTGACTAATATGGTTGTACCCTATCTATTAAAAGGGTCGTTAATTGATGAGACTATTGTTGAAAAAGAACCCCTTAGATTAAGAAACATTGTTGAGTCAGTAAGGGATAATCTAACAACCCTTTCTGATATAACTAAATATGCTAAAATTTATTTTATCTTTGATAAGATTTTAGATGAGGCATTAGATTTTATAGTTAAAGAAAATACGCTAAATCTTTTAGAGGAAGTTCTAAATATATTAGGTGGTTTTAAAAAGCGTTATTTAGATGAGGAAGATTTTCAGTATTTGGTAAATAGTCTAAAGAAAAAGACTAAACTAAAGGGTAGAAAACTCTTTATGAGTTTAAGGGTTGCAATTAGCGGGAAAATGGATGGTCCTGAGCTAAAATATTTATATACCAATATAGAAATAGCAGAGTTAAGAAGAAGAATAAAAATATTTATAGAAACTTTGAAAGAAAGAGATGGATAGTATTTTAATAGCTGGAAGACCAAATGTGGGTAAATCAGCTCTTTTTAATAGATTAGTCGGTAAAACTATATCAATTGTAGATAAAACGCCAAATGTAACTAGAGATTGTGTTGAAAGGGTTATCAACTTAAATGAAAAGAAATATCTTTTGTCTGATAGTGCAGGATTTGTACTAAGTAGAGATCCTTTAAGAGATAAAATAGATAAAATTTATATAGATAAGCTAAAAAAGGCATCTTTAGTTTTATTTGTCGTAGATGGCAAGGAGGGACTACATCCACTTGATGAGCATATATTTACTATACTTAGGAAAAATATGAAAAAGACTTTGGTTGTTGTTAATAAGATTGACAATATCAAAGAAGAATCATCAAAGGCTGAATTCTATGCTTTAGGGGTTAGTGATTTAATAACTGTCAGTGCCGTACATGGCAAAAATATTGATACGTTGATACACAAAATAAGTGAATGCTTGGATAGGTATGACACTGAAATAGGGGACTATAATAGTGACATTAAAATTGTAGTTCTTGGCAAACCAAATGTAGGTAAATCTAGCTATTTAAATGCTCTACTAGGTGAACAGAGGGTTGTTGTATCTGATATGCCAGGGACAACAAGGGATATTGTTAATATACCCTTTAAATATAAGAATTCTAATCTAACACTAATAGATACGGCGGGACTTAGAAAAAAAAGTGTAATGTTTAGCGATAATATTGATAGAATTAGCTATTATAGAGTCTTTGAGGCGGTGAAAAGTGCCGATGTAGTTATCTATTTATTTGATGGTGTAGAGGGGATACAATCAAAAGATGTAAATATTATTGGTCAGATTTATAATAACTATAAAAAACCGGTAGTATTATCAGCAAACAAGTGGGATCTTGTTAAGAATAAGGATGGTAAGAAGCATGAGATTTACAATGAGGTAAATCTTAAATTGAGCTTTTTGTACAAACCCTATATTAGTTTTATTTCGACTTTAAAAAAAGAAGGTATTTTTTATCCTATAAAAGACGTATTAAAAGTAGTTAGTCTTTGTAATAGAGATATAAAAACATCCAAGCTTAATGAAGTATTACACATGGCAGGTTATAACTATCAAGCACCTATTGTAAATGGCAAAAGAATAAAATTTTATTATACTGTTAAATTAAAGGGTGGTTCGCCAAGGTTCTTAATGTTTGTCAATTACCCTAGTTTGTTGAAGGAATCTTATAAGCAATATTTAGTAAATGTTTTAAAGAAAACCTTCAACTATAGAGGTATCCCTGTAGAGATTATTTTGAAACAAAGAAGGGAGAGAAGATTAAAGGCAGGTGTAAAGTAGATGCGTTTTGATATTGCTAAAAGTGGAAATGGTTTAACCTATGAGATAAGAAATATTGTAAATATAGCAAAAAAATTAAAGGAAAGTGGCATTGAGATTATCTGGGAGAATATTGGAGACCCAGTAGAAAAAGGAGAAAAAATTGATGATTGGGTAAAGGAGATTTTGAAAGAATTAATAGATGATGATAAGACTTATGCGTATTCACCAACACAAGGTGTAGATGAAACAAGAGAATTTATTGCTGATATTGTCAATAAGAGGGGTGGCGCTAAAATAACAGCCGATGATATAATATTTTTTAATGGCTTAGGTGATGCTATAGCTCGTGCATACTCATCTATAAGAGTTGATGCTAGGATAATTATGCCTGAGCCTACCTATTCAACACATTTTCTTGCAGAGGTATTGCATGCGTCATTTCCACCAAATACTTATAGAATGAATCCTTATAATGAATGGAGACCAGATATATTAGAGCTTGAGCGAAAGGTTAAGAGTCATACCTCCATTGTGGGTATTTTGGTTATAAACCCTGATAATCCCACAGGTTTTGTTTATGATAGAGATTTACTTTTAAAGATTGTTGAGATTGCAAAGAAATATGACCTATTTATAATATCAGATGAAATTTATACAAACATAGTATATAACGGTTATGAGAGTGTAAGGTTGTCCGATATTGTAGGTGATGTCGCTGGTTTAAGCATGCACGGCATATCTAAAGAATTTCCTTGGCCAGGTGCTCGTTGCGGTTGGATTCAAGTATATAATGCAGAAAAATATCCTATATTTAAGAGATATATAGATGCTATATTAAATCAAAAAATGGCTGAGGTTTGCTCCACAACTCTTCCACAACTAGCTATCAAAAGGGTTATCAATAGGCCAGAGTATAGAGAGATGTTAGAAAAAAGGTTAAGGCATTATGAAAAAATGTCAAATATTGCGTATAATATTTTAAGGGATGTCCCATATACAGTGGTAAATAGAACAAATGGTTCCTTTTATATGAGTGTGGTTTTTAATGAGGCAGTTTTAAATAATAGGCAAAAACTTCCCCTTCTTAAAGATAGTATTAAAGACTATATAGAGAAGTTAACTGATGATAGGATTGAGAATGATAAACGCTTTGTATATTATCTTTTAGGCTCTACCGGGATTTGCGTTGTTCCTCTATCTTCATTTTTTACTTCATTGCAAGGCTTTAGAATAACCTTGTTGGAGAAAGATTTGGATAGGTTTGAGCATATTATAAAAACTTTAGCAGAGAAAATTGTTGAATATATTGAATCATCAAAGTAATCTTTTTAATGATAGGTCTATTACGTTGAAAGATATTATATTTGACATAATATTAGAGATCTCAGAGTTATTAAATAAAGAAATATCCCTTGATTCCCTGTTAGCAAAGATTATCAAGATTACTAAATCCTATATTAAAGCTAAAAGAATATCTATCATGAAAGTCGAGGGAGACTACCTAGAATTAATAGCAAATGTGGGTTTTAGTATAGATAAAGAAAATGCGAAAGTTAAGATTGGCGAAAGTATAAGTGGAAAGGTAGCAGAGAAAGGTGAGCCAATTGTTGTTAATAATGCAAAAGAGGTAAGATATGATCTTGGCTACACAACCCGTTCTTATATGTCTATACCTGTTAAAACAAAGGAGAAACTAATTGGTGTCTTAAATATTACTGATAAGCCAGGTGATTATTTTACTGAGGATGACATATTTTTGGCAAAATTTATTGGCAATCAGTGTGCCTTGGCTATCGAACGCTCTTATTTATATAACGAATTATTAGAGAAAGAAAGATTAAGTACTATTGGTAAACTAACAAATACAATTGTACACGACATTAAAAATATGCTAAATGTTATAAGTATTAATTTAGAGCTATTAGAGAGTGACCTTTGTGAGAATATTAACAATAAAAAATATGGGCAAGAAGATTATTTAAAAAACGTTAAAAATGAACTTGATATAATAAGAGGATATGTGGAGGATATCTTAGAATACTCTAAGAAAGATATAACCATTAATGAAGAGGTTATAGACTTAGGTGAATTAATATATGCTACTAAAAAAGAATTTCAGGTATTAATAGATGAAAATGAGCTGAGATTTATAGTTGATATACGAAATAAATGCAAAATCAAAGCAGATAAAAGAAAATTTTATAGGGTTATTTTTAATTTGGTGAACAATTCCATTAAAGCCACTGAAGGAATAGGTAATATACGCATTACCTTATATATAAGTAAAGACTGGGTATATATTGTTATTTTTGACAATGGCAGGGGCATAGATAGTGTGCACCTAAATGATTTATTTACCCCCTTTGTTAGCTATTCTGGTAGCGGGACAGGATTAGGCCTTGCAATATCAAAAGAAATTATTACAGAACATGGGGGAGATATAAAGGTATTCTCTAAAAAAAATAGGTATACCTATTTTCAGATAAAATTACCCCCTGAAAGACTTGTTATTGATGAATAGCATTATAATAAAAGGAGCAAGACAACATAATTTAAAAAATATTAATTTAGAGATACCTAAGAACAGTTTGGTTGTAGTTACAGGTGTTTCTGGTTCTGGAAAATCTACCCTTGCATTTGATACGCTATATGCTGAGGGGCAGAGAAGGTATGTAGAATCCTTATCGGCTTATGCAAGGCAATTTTTGGAGCTTATGGAGAAACCAGATGTTGATTCAATTGAATTTTTGTCACCTGCAATTAGTGTTGAGCAAAAAACCGTAAATAGAAATCCTAGATCAACTGTAGGAACAATAACAGAGATTTACGACTATATGAGATTATTGTTTGCAAGGGTCGGCAGTGTACATTGTCCAAAGTGTGGTAGACATATTGAGAGTTTCACAGTGCAACAGATTGTAGATTCTGTAATTAACTATGGAGAGCATAGTAAATTAGAAATATTGGCACCAATTGCCAGAGGAAAAAAGGGTACATTTAAGAATATATTTGAAAAACTGTTAAAAGAAGGGTTTGTAAGAGCTTATATAGATGAGAAACTTTATAGATTAGAGGATGATATAGAATTAGATAAAAATGTTAAACATACAATAAATGTAGTAGTTGATAGGATTGTATTAAAAGAAGGGATTATTAAAAGGCTAACAGATTCAATAGAAACTGCCTTAAAACTAAGTGATGGTTTAGTATTAATAAAATGCGGGGATTCTTATAAATTATATAGTGAGAAGTTTGCTTGTGCTAATTGTGATATAAGTATTGACGAGGTTGAGCCTAGAATATTTTCATTTAACAATCCCTATGGGGCGTGTCCTGATTGCGATGGTCTTGGCGTGAAAATGGTATTTGATATTGATAAAATTATCCCAAATAAAGATTTGAGTATTAGGCAAGGAGCGGTAAAGCCGTGGCAAAACAATTTAAGTTTTACATTTCTACAATTATTGGGAGAGGTATCTAAAAAATATAATATAGATTTAGATAAATCCTTTAAAGATCTAGATGAGAACAGTAAACATATAATTTTATATGGTGCAAAGGAGCCTTTATCATTATTTCATACAATAAATAATAAAAAGAGTTTTTATAAGAAAAAATTTAATGGTGTTATTAATGAGTTGCGTGAAAAGTTGTTTACTGAAGATAGAAGGAATGTAGATTATGTAAAAAATTTCATGTCTTATCTACCTTGCGAGAGTTGTGGTGGCAGAAGGCTCAAGGAAGAAAGTCTATCCGTTAAGATTAATGGGAGAAACATTTATGAAATATCTATATTGAATATAAGTAAGGCTTATGATTTTTTTGAGAATCTTACTTTTACTGGATTTAAAAAGGAGGTTTCAAGTAAGATTATTAAAGAGATTAAAAGGAGACTGTCCTTTTTGCTTGATGTGGGTTTAGATTATATGACCTTAGATAGAAGAGCTTCAACACTTTCTGGTGGTGAGGCTCAGAGGATAAGACTTGCTACATTAATAGGTTCTGGGTTAACAGGGGTTTTATATGTTTTAGATGAACCAAGCATTGGCTTGCATCAAAGAGATAATGACATGCTGATAAACACACTGGTTAATCTAAAAAGCATAGGCAATACTGTGATAGTTGTTGAACATGATGAGGATACAATAAGAAGGGCTGATTGGATTGTGGATTTAGGGCCAGGAGCTGGAAGAAAAGGTGGATATTTAATATATAATGGACCTCCAGATGGTATTTTAAACTGTGATGATTCTATAACAGGACTTTATTTATCAGGGAAAAAGAGTATAAATATAGGAGGCAAGAAAAAAGTTTTTAATAATGGTTTTGTTGAGATTATAGGTGCTACAGAGCATAACCTGAAAAATATTGATGTTAAATTTCCGCTGGGAGCCATGATTTGTGTTACAGGTGTTTCTGGTTCTGGCAAATCTACTCTTGTTATTGATGTATTATATAATGGTTTAAAGAGACTTTTATACGGAACAAATTCCAATGTTGGTAAACATAAAAGTATCAAAGGCTATGGTTTAATTGATAAGGTTATCGATGTAGATCAATCACCTATTGGCAGAACACCAAGATCTAATCCTGCTACATATACAGGTATTTTAACTGATATTAGAGAGCTTTTTGCAGCAATACCTGCCTCTAAACTGCGGGGTTATAAACCAGGGAGGTTTAGCTTTAACGTAAAAGGCGGAAGATGTGAAAAGTGCCAAGGCGAGGGCTTCTTAAAGATTGAGATGCATTTTCTACCTGACATGTATATTAAATGTGATTCTTGTAAAGGTTCTAGATATAATAGGGATACCCTTGAAATTAAATATAAAGAGAAAAGTATTGCAGAAGTGCTTGATATGACAGTAAATACTGCATATGAATTCTTTAGTAATATACCAAAACTAAAAAATAAGCTCTCTGTTTTAAAGGATGTTGGTTTAGGCTATATAAAGCTTGGGCAATCTGCTACAACATTGTCTGGGGGTGAAGCTCAAAGAATAAAATTAGCTAGAGAATTAATGAAAAAGCAGACAGGCAAGACATTATATATTTTTGATGAGCCTACCACAGGACTTCACTTAGATGATATAAATAAACTAATTAAAATATTTAGGAGATTAGTAGAAAACAATAATACAGTGGTTATTATTGAGCATCATTTAGATGTAATAAAATGTGCTGATTATATAATTGATTTGGGTCCTGAAGGTGGTGATAGAGGTGGTGAAGTAGTTTTTGCTGGTACCCCCGAAGATATTGTAAATGTTAAGGATTCATATACAGGTTTTTATCTTAAAGATAAATTAATTCATGAAAAGATTACATAATGTTATAATTATTATAATTTTTTCTTTAATTACTTTTTGCATAAATTATGAATGTGTAGCTTCAATAAATAGTGAATATTATTCATTAAAGAATAAATTAGAACAAATCAATAATTCAAGAAGAGCTTCAAGAGGTTCTTATGCTTCTATTGCCAAAGAATTTTACAATCTATATTTAGATGAGCCTAACTCATTTTTATCAGATAATGCACTATATATGGCTGGTGAAGCATACTCTATGTCATATAAGAGATTTAAGAACAAGCAAGATCTTAGGGAGGCTTTAAAATATTATAGGCTTGTTGCTGTAAATTATAGTTCAAATTTAGCTGTTGAGAGTTATTTAAAGACCTCAGATATATATATTATTTTAGATGATTATGTTTCTGCGAAATTTATGTTACAAAGATTAGTCGCAAAATTTCCTGACCACAGAAAAGCGATAATTGCTAGAGAAAGAATTGAAAAAATAAATAGTGATCTTGGTTTTAGACAGGAGAAGGTTATTGAGGTTAAGAGTAAACCAAATAAAAATAAAGAAGTAGAAGTTACTAGAAAAGACCATAAAGATTATAAAGATATAAATCATAAAGATATAAATAAAGATACATATAAAGATAGAGATAATATTAGTCTTATTAAAAACATAAGATATTGGAGTAGCGACACATATACAAGAGTTGTTATAGATCTGACTAAGAAAGCTGAATATAAAAAACATTGGCTACGAGAGGACCCTAAACATAATAAGCCGCCTCGCCTATATATTGATATTAAAGATGTAAAGGTTGCAGAAGATGTTGCAAAAAAAATCCCAATAAAAGATGGTCTTGTTTCAGCTATTAGATGGGGCTATTTTAAAAAAGATGTTACGCGTATTGTTTTAGATAGTCAGAATATCAAAGATTTTACGGTTTTTAGTTTAGAGAATCCTAATAGAATAGTGATTGATGTTAGCGGTGATGAGAAAGGACAAAGGGTAGCCTCAAAAGATAAAATATCATCAAAAAGTGGTGGTAGTTCGGATACTTTAGCAGGCGTATTTGGTCTTAAAGTTAAAAGGATTGTTATTGACCCTGGGCATGGAGGAAAGGATCCAGGAGCTACATATTATGGTTTATATGAGAAGGATATAGTCCTTGACATTGCCTTAGAATTAAAGCGGTTATTTGAAGAAAATACAAGTATTAAGGTTTTTCTAACAAGAAGCACTGATGTTTTTATTCCTTTAGAGGAAAGAACTGCTATAGCTAATAAGAAAAAAGCTGATGTCTTTGTATCAATCCATGTTAATGCTAGTAAGAATAGAAGTGCTAATGGTGTAGAAACCTATGTATTAAATGTAACTGATGATAAAGAAGCGTTGAAGGTAGCTGCATTTGAAAATCAAGCAAGTGAGAGATCATTATCAGATTTGCAATCTATTTTAAAGGATATACTACTTAATTCTAAGCTAGAAGAGTCAAAGATTCTAGCAAAGTATGTTCAAAATGATCTAGTTAAAGAGATAAATGAGAAAAGTCTTGGTGTAAAGCAAGCCCCTTTTTATGTCTTAGTTGGTGCAACGATGCCATCAATATTGGTTGAGACTGGTTTTTTATCTTCAAAAAGAACGGCTAACAAATTTAGAGATATTTCTTACAGAAAAAAGGTTGCAAAGGGGATATATTATGGTCTATTAAAATACATAAAAAAGTATAATGGCGAAAGTTAGTGCTTATATATTTAAAAAGAACTATAATATTACTTATATGCATAATTTTTCTTTTTTTAATATTAGGCAATATCTTTTTTTATTTCTATGGTAGCAATTTTGTTAGTTATCTATCAAAGGACCTAGTTAATATTGGAAAAGTAGAATATTCTTTATTGCCTTTTTCCGTTAAGTTAAAGGATGTCAA
>JAXHVM010000017.1 GCA_034189185.1 Deferribacterota bacterium | reverse complement strand
TGATAAAACATTATTAATGACATATAATTCTCATAGGGATATGGTTGATTATTTCATAGGTGCCATACAGGGGGTTGGTAAAATATATAATGAAAGATTATTAGTAAATATTACAAGTAACAATCAAGCCGAGATAAGATTTCAATAGGAGGTAATCATTTATGGAGCAAAAAAATGCAATAACTATGAAAGGGCAACCATTAACGTTAGTTGGAGCCGAACTTAAGGTTGGTGATAAAGCACCTGATTTTACCGTCGTTGATAATAACCTAAAAGAGAAAAGCTTAGATGATTTTAGGGGTAAGATAAAATTATTTTCTACAACTCCCTCACTTGACACACCGGTATGTGATGCTCAGGTTAAAAGATTCAATGAGGAGGCTACTAAACTACACAATAATATACAAATAATAAATATAAGTATGGATTTACCTTTTGCTATGGCAAGATTTTGTCAGAGTAATAACATAGATAGAGTTCTAACACTTTCTGATCATAGAGAGGCCTCCTTTGGTCTCAATTATGGTGTTTTAATAAAAGAATTAAGACTATTAGCTAGGGCAATATTTATTGTTGATAGTAATGATATTATAAAATATATTGAGATTGTAAAAGAAGCTACAAATCATCCAGATTATGATAGAGCCATAAATTCTTTAAAAGAAATTTCTTAATACATTTTTAATTTTAAAAAGAAAGCCTTAGTTGCTTAAAAAATCAACTAAGGCTTTTAAGGCTTTTACTTCTAAATTGGCAATTAATGGGGTTGGTTTAACTTACTGATTATACTTATTTTTTGGCATATTATTATTCATCTGTTGTTTATTATATCCCTTCTTTTGCTGCATCTGTTGTTTATCTTTTCTCATTTGATTATTATTTTTCATATTCTTCATCCCGGGACAGGGTTTGTTATTTTGCATTTTTGAGTTACCCTTTTGTTTTAAGCCTTTTTTTGAAGGATTTCTAAAGTTTTTTTGATCTTTGTTGTTTATTTGATTATTTTTTTCACCTCTTAAATTTTGTTGTAGTTGAGCGTAGTTTAAATCGTTATCAATGTTGTTAAAAGAAACTGATGTGCTTAGCCCTATAACAAAAAAATATGAAATTGTTAAAGCTATAATTGTAAATAGAAATCTTTTCATTTTTACACCTCCTTTTTTATTATTTAGATTGTTGGATTAACATTTTAGTTCACTATTTTTTTATATATAATATTAATATGTCTGAAATGTTTATTAATTTAATCCTATCATTGCTCTTAGGTATAATAATAGGTCTTGAAAGAGGCGTTAGAACTCAAAAGAATATAGGTGAAATAGTTGGCATAAGGACTTTTGGTTTTATTGCTCTATTTGGGGCTTTATCTGGTTATGTAGGTATTTACTTTCACTATTCTTTTACTGTGGTTTCGCTTTTCTGCTTATCAATCTTTTTAACAACCTTATATATTATGGAAGTAAAAATTGAGAGGGGAGTTGGGGCAACTACTGTAGTTGTAGCATTCATTACTTTTATCATAGGGGTTTTAATTGCCTTAGATTTTAGGGTTATATCCATAGCTTTAACTGTTATAGTAGCATTTTTATTAAGCCTAAAACCTAAATTACATGGCTTTATTGAAAGGATAGAGGATGTGGAGCTTTATGCAATGTTAAAATTCCTTCTTATAACTGTTTGTGTGCTGCCTTTTTTGCCAAATAAGAATTATGGGCCTTGGGAAGCTTTTAACCCGTTTCAAATATGGTTTTTTGTTGTACTTATTGCAGGTTTATCCTTTATTGGGTATGTATTTATAAAATTTCTTGGTCCTAAAAAAGGAATCTTAATTACAAGTGTTTTTGGTGGGTTAGCCTCATCTACTGCACTAACAATTAGTATGTCAAAAATTAGTAAAAATTATTCTAATCCACAAATAGTTTTTTCTGGCATATTAATTGCTTGGAGCATAATGTTTTTGAGAGTATTAGCTATTTCTGTAATAATAAATGATAAATTATTTAATTACTTAATTTTTCCTGTTATATTTATGTTTTTACTATTTATTGTACTAGCAACACTTTTTTGGCTAATCTTTTCAAATAATAAAAAATTAATATATCAAAATTTAGATAAAGATTACAAGCAGATTTTTGACAATCCTTTGCAATTAAGTACTGCTTTCAAATTTGGATTATTATTACTTATAATAATATATTTAACACATGTTTTTAAGTTTTATTTTGAGGATGCTGGGATATATATTATTTCATTAATCTCTGGTATAATAGACGTCGATGCAATAGCTATTTCTGTATCAGATTTGTCAAGGAAAAATATTGATTTAATAACTGCTAGCAAAGCTATAGTACTGGCCTCTTTTATGAATACTATTTTTAAAGGTATGTTTGTATTATTTACGGCTTCAAAAAAGCTTAATAAGTATACATTATATGTACTGGCAATAATTATAGTAGCAGGAATAATTTATTTTTTCTGTTGCTAAAAATATTTATAAATAATGCTACCATTTTTAATTGTGTAGATAACAGTGCCTTTTAATTTTTTGTTATAGAAGGGTGTATTGATAGATTTTGATTTATTTATTTTATCATCAAATATATATTCCATGTTAGGATCAATAACAATTATATCTGCAGTATAGTTTTTTGATATATAACCTTTATTTATACCTAATATTTTTGCTGGATTATAACATAAAACTCTAGCTACATCTTCATAGGCTAACTTGTTTTCTTCAATCTGCTTTATCAATATTGGTAAGGCTGTTTGAAGCCCTGTCATACCAAATTCTGCACTTTCAAATTCAATATATTTTTCATCCAGATGATGGGGTGCATGATCAGTAGCTATCACATCAATAGTTCCGTCTCTTAATCCATCTATTAATGAGTCTATGTCTTGTTTTCTTTTTAATGGTGGCTTAACTTTATAGTTTGTATCATAGCCTTTCAATGATTCTTCTGTAAAATATATATGATGAGGTGTTGCTTCAGCAGTTATGTTAATCCCCTGTTTTTTTGCCCACCTAACAAGTTCTACAGATCTTTTTGTGCTTAGATGGCATATGTGAAGATGTGATTTTGTCAAATCTGCTAATACTATATCTCTAAAGATCATGCTCTCTTCAGCTTCTTTTGGTATACCCTTTAAACCTGTTAACGTAGAAATCTTGCCTTCATTTATTTGGCCATTCTCTGAAAGATTGTGATCTTCTGCATGTATTGCAATAAAGGAATTAAAAGTTTTTGCATATTCCATAGCCCTTCTTGAGACCTCGGCGTTCATTATACAACTACCATCATCAGAGAACGCAACGGCACCTTCCAATAGTAAAATTCCCATTTCCACAAGTTGTTTACCCTTTCTTCCAACAGTAACAGAACCATAGGGCAATATATCTATTAGGTTTAAGTTTTTAGATTTTTCAATTATATATCTGATAACAGTTTTGTTATCAGCAGGCGGCTCTGTATTAGCCATGCTAAGGCATGTTGTAAAACCACCTGCTAAAGCTGCTAAACTAGCACTTTCTATGTCTTCTTTATACTCATAACCTGGATCTCTAAGATGTGTATGCATATCAATAAAAGCAGGCATTACAATATTGTTTTTACAATCTAATATTCTATGTGATTCAATATTATCTGATAGTGTATCAGGGATAATATCTACTATAATCTCATCTTTTATGAGTATGTTGCCAAACACCCTCTTGTCATAATTTATAATATTGCAATTTTTTAATATAAGATCTATCATTTGGCTTTACCAAGATTTAATAAATAAAGGATAGCCATTCTTACGGCAATACCATTTTCTACTTGATTTAAGATTGTAGAATGCTTACCATCGGCAATACTGCTTGATAGTTCAACGCCCCTATTTATTGGCCCTGGATGCATAACAATTACCTCTCTTTTAAGAAATTCTTTATTAAATTCGTTTAAACCAAAAAAAAGGGAATACTCCCTTAATGAGGGTATTAAAATTTTTGACTGTCTCTCAAGTTGTATTCTAAGCATTATAATAACCTCAGCATCCAGCAGTGCATCTTTTATACTA
The DNA here is from genome assembly GCA_034189185.1 of Deferribacterota bacterium. NCBI lineage: Bacteria > Pseudomonadati > Deferribacterota > Deferribacterota bacterium. The sequence continues at coordinate 17,402 of JAXHVM010000017.1, read as the reverse complement.
CTGGCAATTTTGCAATTGAAATCCTCCATAAATGGCGGAATTACGGTTTGAGGTCCAAATAAGGTTATATTGCAACCTAATTTCTGCATTGCCCATATATTAGATCTAGCTACTCTGCTATGTGTTATATCACCAATTATTGAGACATTTAAACCATCAAAAGACTTCTTACTTTCTTTAATAGTGAATAAATCTAATAAAGCTTGTGTGGGATGCTCATTAATTCCATCTCCGGCATTTATAACGTGTGAATTGATGTTGTTAGCAATAAATTCTGGTGCACCAGAATATTTATGTCTTATAACGAAAAAATCCGTTTTCATTCTCTCAATATTACGGATTGTATCAAGTAAAGTTTCACCCTTTGTTGTACTACTAATTGTTGAAGTAAAATTTATTGTATCAGCTGATAGTCTTTTTGCTGCAATTTCAAAGGAGGTTCTTGTTCTTGTAGAGGGCTCAAAGAAAGCATTTACTACTGTTTTACCTTTCAGTGTTGGTACTTTTTTTATCTTTCTGTCATTTATTTCCTTCATATATTTAGATAGTTCTAAAATATATAGTATTTCATCCTTACTCAGTTGTTTTAAGCTTAATAAATCTTTGTGTCTAAATTCCATAAATATTATCTTTTTGATAGTGTAACAGAATCTATACTATCAATCTCTTCCAATTTAACATTTATTATGTCATTTATATCAGTTTTAAAAAATTTACCTGTAAAATCCGGTTGTATGGGAAGCTCTCTATGGTTTTTATCAACTATAACTGCTAAATATATTTTTTTTGGTCTACCTAAGTCAATAATAGCATCTAATGCTGATCTAACTGTTCTTCCTGTAAATATAACATCATCAACAAGTATAATTTTTCTGCCATCAACATCAAAATCTATTTCTGTTTGATGCATAACTGGTAGTTTAGTTAATTCTGTAAAATCATCTCTGTATAGTGTGATATCAATATAGCCAGTATCTAACTCAATGTTAAAATCTCTTTTTGTTATATTCTTTATTCTATCAGCAAGTATTGCCCCTCTTGTTTTAATACCGATAACCGCGACACTATCTATATTATTCTCTTTATTTATAGTATTAATCACATATTTTACTATTTTTTCAATTATATTATTTAATTCATACTTATTTAAAAGCTCAACTTCACTCATTGTATACATTATATATAAAACTATTGATAAAGAAAATAGATTTTTTATTTTAATTACATTTAATGAAATTAATAAAAAATAGGTTAAAATTTATATTATTTATTATTATATTTTGCAGTTCATGCATTAATAATGTTATGTTGAAAAATAGTAATGAGGCTGAATACAGTTTCTCAAATGGTAGGCTACTATCTAAATTAAATTTTAATAAGAATAATATTATAAAGGTTTTTATTTCAGTTATTGAAAGTGAAGGTGGTATTATAGAATCAGCAAGTTTAGTTGATGGTAAAGTATATGCAAAAAATAACAGTGATATAATATATCTTAGCGTTGAGAAGATAAACAATAATAAATCAAGGCTAATATTATTAGTTAGAAAAGAGCTCGAAGTCATATCTAATACTAATAAAGAGCTGAAATACTATAAAAAACTGATAAATAAGTTAAATTAAATGTTTAAAATAAGAGAAGCACAAATAACAGATGCTTTGAGTATCCAAAAACTTGTAAATATTTATGCAGCAAAGGGAAAGATGCTTCCTTTAAGCCTTAATGATGTATATGAAAGGATTCTAGAATTTGTGGTTTGTGAGATTAAAGATGAAATTATTGGTTGTTGCGCTCTACATCCAACTTGGGAGGATCTTGCTGAAATAAGATCTTTAGCAGTTGATAATAGATATCAAGGGCAAGATATTGGCCAAAAGATGGTGAAGTTAAATATTGAAAAGGCAGAGAATTTAGGTTTTAAAAGGGTTTTTGCATTAACATATAAACCAAATTTTTTCAAAAAACTTGGTTTTTACGAGATAGATAAAGGCGATTTACCTAAAAAAATATGGACAGATTGCCTCAAATGTATAAAATTTCCTAATTGCGATGAAATTGCATTAATCTATATTATAAATAAATAAGGTGTGTTTATGATTGATGAAATATTAGTTCATTATGAAGAATTACATAATAAATTTAAACAATTGAATGAGGTTTTTAATGAAAAGCATATAACTGAACGTGTAAAACATATTGATAAAATGATTTTAGAAGATCCACATTTTTATAATAAAGAAGAGTCAAAACAGTTTTTAAAAGAACAGATGAAGCTCAAAAAATTATTAGAACAGTGGAGTAGATTAAAAGAATTATATGAGGATGTTGGGGTATTAATAGAACTATTAGAGGAAGGTAATAATGACGTTGAAAAAGAATTAATAAAAACTAATAAAATATTGTCAACCTTTTTAAAAGATTTTGAAATAAAAATGATTCTAAATAATGAGAATGATGAAAGTGATGCAATTGTAACAATCCATTCTGGGGCAGGGGGTACCGAAGCAAACGATTGGGCTAGCATGCTATCTAGAATGTATATAAGGTGGGTAGAGAATAAGGGCTATAAATATAAGGTATTAGATTTGGTTGAGGGGGATAAAGTCGGCATAAAATCAATTACTTTTAATGTTTATGGGCCATATTCATATGGATATTTAAAAAGTGAAAGTGGTGTTCATAGGTTGGTTAGATTATCACCCTTTGATACAAACAACAAGAGACACACTTCTTTTGCATCTGTATTTGTACTGCCAGATATAGAAGATACAGTTGAGATTGATATAAATGAAAGTGACCTAAAAATTGAAACCTTTAGGTCCTCTGGCGCAGGTGGCCAGCATGTAAATAAAACAGATTCTGCAGTAAGAATCACGCATGAGCCAACAGGTATTGTAGTATCTTGTCAAAATGAAAGAAGTCAATATCAAAACAAAGCCAATGCTTTAAAGATACTAAAAGCAAAATTGTATGAATTAGAATTAGAGAAGAAAAAACGTGAAAAAGATAAGATAGAAGAGTCTAAAGATGATATAGGCTGGGGCAATCAAATTCGTACATATGTGCTACACCCCTATAAAATGGTTAAAGATTTAAGGACAAAGGTGGAAAGTCCTAATCCAGAGGATGTGTTAGATGGTAATATTGATGCATTTATAATTAGTTATTTACAACATGAAGCAAAGAGAAGCAATAGCTAATATAAATATTAAAAGATATACAAATCCTAATTATATTGAAATAAATCTAGAGAATTATAAAAAAAATATAGAACTATCAAAGAAAAAATCAGGAAGTGATATAATCTTAATTGTCAAAAGTGATGCTTACGGTCATGGGCTTAAAAGCTTATCTGAGTATACATATAAAGAATGCGGTATAAGACATTTTGGAGTGGCAACACTTGATGAAGCTATAAGTATTAGAAATATTTTAAAAGATGCTGTTATTTTTGTATTAGGTTATACTGATCCGTTATATTTAGAGGATGCCATAAGTAATAATATTATATTAAATGTATTTGATTATAATATTGCCAATTTATATAATAATTATTTAACTAAAATTAGAAAAAATATAAATATTATATTAAAAATAGAAACGGGGATGAATAGACTTGGATTCGACCCTAATTTAAATATTCATAATTTTATAGATAAATATAAAAGACTTAGAATTGTTCATATTATGAGCCATTTAGCATCAGCTGATTCAAGTATTGAATATAGTAATATGCAGATCTCTAAGTTTAAAGATGTAGTAAAAAATTTTAAATTTAATACATCCCTTTTTAATTCTGCTGGTATATGTAATCTTGGTAACAATCAATTTTCCTTTACTAGACCAGGTATAATGACCTATGGTTATGTGGAATCAAATAATAATATACCTTTAAAAAGGGTATTAAGCCTCTATTCAAAAGTAATACATGTAAAGAATGTAAAAGCAGGTGAAATGATTAGCTATAATGGCACATATACAGCTAAAAAAAATATCAAAATAGGAATCTTGCCTATTGGTTATGGTGATGGATTAAAAAGAGCATTGTCAAACAAGGGATATGTTTTTATAGGTGGAAAAAAGTGTGATATAATAGGAAGAATTTGTATGAATTTAGCTGTGGTAGATGTAACAAATATTCCTGATAACCTATTAAATGAACCTGTTGAGATAATAGGAGATAATATAGATGCTAATTCTATGGCAAAACTTTGCGATACAATTCCCTATGAGATATTAACTAGTTTCTCTAAGAGTATAAAAAAAATTTATAAAAGGTGAATTATGATTGAGATAAAAGTATATGCAAACCTAAGGAAGGAATTTGGAATAGATAAAGGCTTTACATTAAAATATGATAATAAAGGCAAAAGCTTAACAGTAAAAGAGCTGTTAGATAAGTATAACGTATCCCCTGATAAAATAGCCATTATTTTAATTAATGGCAAAAATGCTAATTTACAATCACTGACTAATGATGGTGATAGAGTTGCTTTTTTTTCACCAGTTGCAGGCGGTTAATGCTATTCATAATGCTTGATTTATATTCAAGAATAGTGTATTTATAATCATATGTATATTATTACATTTCCCTTTTCAGTATTAGGTAGAGCAAGTATAACATTTGTTCATGAATTAGGGGCGATGTTTCTCTTTTCGCTAAATGGTGTATATAATATTTTTATATATCCTTTCCAAATAAAAAAAATACTGCAACAAGTCTATTTTGTAGGAGTAAAATCTTTTCTAGTTATCGTTTTAATTGGCTTGTTTACTGGAATGGTAATGGCATTACAGGGATATGCTGTCTTATCAAAAGTCGGTACTGAAGGTTTGCTCGGAGCGGGCGTTGCCCTTGCTTTGATAAAAGAACTAGGTCCTGTTTTGGGTTCTATTATGATTGTTGGCAGAGCTGGTTCTTCTATGGCTGCAGAGATTGGTATTATGAGAATTACAGAACAGATCGATGCACTCTTTACAATGGATATAAATCCAATTAAATATATATTTAGCCCTCGTATTGTGGCCTCACTTATAGCCTTTCCTCTGCTTATCGCACTATTTGATGTTGTTGGTATTTTGGGAGGTTATCTTACAGGGGTAATATTATTAGGGGTTGATCCTGGTGCATTTGTATCAAAAATGCTCACATGGGTGACTATGGATGATGTGATGGAGAGTTTTTATAAGGCCTTTCTTTTTGGGATGCTCGTTGTTGTAATCTGTTGCTATCAGGGATTTTTTGTTCATAAGAGAAAAGAGGTTTTTGGCGCAAGGGGTGTGAGCTTTGCAACAACATCAGCTGTTGTTATATCATGTGTTGTTATTTTAGCTGCTGACTATGTTATTACTTCGTTTTTGATGTAATTATGAGTGAAACAATAATTGAACTAAAGCAGGTTTCTAAGAAATTTGATGATAAGGTAGTATTAGATAGGGTAAACTTAAAAGTAAACATAAATGAGATAACAACTATAATTGGTAAATCAGGTGTTGGAAAAAGTGTTACACTTAAACTTATTATGGGGCTATTAGAGCCTGATTCAGGGGAAATACTCTTTAATGGTAAGGCCCTTGATAAAATGTCAAAAAAGGAGCGAAAAAACTGGAGAGAGAGCATTAGTTTTATGTTCCAGAATAATGCCCTTTTTGATTCACTCACAGTATATGAAAATATAGTTATGCCTATTCAAGAAAAAAGGAGATTGCCAGAAAAAGAGATAAAGAAAAGAGCCAACAATGTCATTGAGGCATTGGAGTTAAAAGATTCAATGTTTAAATATCCCTCACAACTATCGGGAGGTATGCAAAAAAGAGTTGCCCTTGCTAGGGCATTAATTGTTATACCTAAGGTTGTTTTATTTGATGAGCCTACTACAGGGCTAGATCCAATGAGAAAAAATAATGTTTTGTCAATGATATCCCATAATCAAAGAAATTTTAATTTTACTGGTATTCTAGTTAGTCATGATGTACCAGATATATTTTATGTATCAAATAAAATTGCAATCATAGAAGAGAGTAGTTTTCAATTTATTGGAACACCTTTAGAGCTTGTTAATAAACCGATAGAAACCACAAGAATGTTTGTAGAGAGTTTAGATTATTTGAAGGATGATATTTTAAATATATTACCCATCAATAGTTTATTAGAAAAGCTCTTAAAGACAACAATTTATGAGAAGGCACTGTCAATTTACATAAAAGATATAAATAAATTAGAAAAATTAAGTGAGCTTGAAGTGTTTTATATTTTTAGAGATTTATTTGATTATATTAGATCGATTATAAGAGATACTAAAAGTAGGTTATATAAAATTGCAAAAGATATTTACTTATTTTATCCTATTAAGAATTTAGAAGAAAAAACTAAAGCTGATGTAATAAACTATAATATAGAGCCTATAAGAAAAATGAAGGAATGTGGTAGTGACGTTGATATTAATTTATTCAGCTTAGAGAATATAGATAAAAAAACAATAAAAGAAAGTATTATAAAAAACATTAGGGGTATTGCTAGTGAATAATAGGTATAAACTGGAGGTATTAGTTGGCATTTTTGTCTTAATAGGTTTGCTTGCAGTCGGTTATTTAACACTTAGGCTTGGGCAGGTTAAGGTTCTAGGTGGTAATTATTATGATATTAAGGCTAGATTTAGTGATGTAGGTGGTTTAAAAATTGGAAATGAGGTTCAGGTTTCAGGGGTAGTTGTAGGGCGTGTTGAAGATATAAAATTAAATCCCAATGATTATTCAGTGATTATTACAATGAACATTTTAAAAAATATTAAATTATCCGATGATACAATGGCACTTATTAAAACAAATGGATTAATAGGTGACAGGTATATAAGTTTATTACCTGGAGGTAGCCCTATAACCTTACAAGGTGGAGATATTATAGTAGATACGCAACCACCCGTTGATATCGAGGAGTTAATAAGTAAATACGTTTTTGGAGATGTTAGTAAAAATAATAATAAAGAATAGTTCAGGAGGTTTCTATGAGAAAACTATGTATAATTTTTTGTATTATTCTATTTTCATATAACTTAATCTATGCGGGAGAACCAAAAGAAATAATTAGTTCCTATTCTGATAAAGTTATAAAGTTATTTAATAGTATAGATACTGCTAAACCAAGAAAAGAGTGGGAAGAAGAATTGCGAACAAAGCTCATAGATTTAGCCCACGAGGTTATAGATTTTAATATAATGGCAAGAATGGCTTTAGGGCCAAACTGGAGGAAACTAGATATGGATCAACAAGAAAAGTTTGTGGATCTTTTTGTTGATATGCTTGAAAACACCTATTTTGATAATATTGTAGATAATATGGATGAAATAAAAGACTATACTAGTGATAATATAAGAATCTTAGAAGAGGTTAAACTTAGTGATATAAAAGCTGAAGTAAAAACTCATATTATTTACGATAACAAAAAGATTCCCGTTAATTATAGAATGGTTAAGATAGGTAACGAGTGGAAATGCTATGATGCATATATTGAAGGTATAGGTTTGGTTCAGAACTATCGCAGTCAATTTAGAGATTTGTTAAATAGAATGACAACCAAAGAATTGTTAGCCTATTTAGAAGAAAAGGTTAGGAAGGGAGAGGGATTAAAAGAAATAGAGGTGGAATAATGAGAAAAATTGTCAAAAAACTCTCAAAAATATCTCTTTTTATGGTTGTATTTGTATTATTTTCAAACAATATCCTCTTTGCTCAATATGACAACAATAGCTATTATAGCGAATCTCTTTTAGAAGAATTAGACGAAGAATATACTGATGAGGATGTAATTGCCGATCCACTTGAGCCATTTAATAGGGCTATGTTCTACTTTAATGATAAATTATACTTTTACTTATTAAAACCTGTTGCCCAGGGTTATAGTTTTGTTGTTCCAGAGCCTATTAGAGAACATATAGATAAAGCCTTTTATAATGCCAGAACACCCATTAGGTTTGTAAACGATATCCTGCAGCTTAAATTTGACTACGCAGGCAGAGAATTGGGCAGGTTTGTTGTCAACTCAACTGTTGGTTTGCTTGGCTTATTTGAACCTGCCGATAAAATATCTTTTCTAGAAGAACCCCCACCAAAAGATACAGATCTTACATTTGGCAGTTGGGGGATTGGCCATGGTGTTTATATTGTTTGGCCGCTATTAGGGCCTAATACTATAAGGTCAACGGTAGGATTAGTTGGTGATTCTTTTCTATATCCAATTAACTATATTGATCCTTGGTGGGTGCCATTAACTATTAATTCTACTGAACACTTAAATAGAATGTCTTTAAAAATTGGTGAATACGAGGATTTAAAGGAACAATCATTAGATCCTTACACAGCGCTTAAGCAGGGCTACATTGACTACAGGGAAGAACAGCTAAAAAAATAATGCCACTAAAGGCTGAAATAATAATAAACCCATTAAGTGGCAATTATAGAAAAAATAAAATTGATAAATTAATAAAATTAATAAAAACTAAGTTTAATGATACAGCTATATCATATACTAACTACGCTAAGCATGCTGAATTAATTGCTAGGAATTCCAAGGCGGATATTCTTTTTGTTGCTGGCGGTGATGGTTTGCTTAATGAGGTTATTAATGGCATTAATAATAAAGAATGCATTGTTGTGCCGCTTGCATGTGGGACATCTAATATTTTTTGTCGCGAGTATAATATACCATTAAACCCACTTAATGCTTTAAAAAAACTTGATACAGAAAATCTTTCTAGGCTAAATATAGGAAAAGTAAATGAAAGGCTATTCTGCAAGGTCATAGGCTTTGGCTATGATGCTAGGGTAGTTAACAATCTTAATTATTATCTAAGAAGGTTGAATAGTAAATTTGCACATATGGTGTCAGGGGTAGATGTTCTATTAAAAGATAAATTTAAACCCTTTCATGTATATATTAAGGGGAATAAAGTTAATGCCTATACTTCAATTATTTCTATAGGTAAAAAGTATGCAGGCAATTATAACCTTGTAAAACATGTTTTCTATAATGGTTTTACAATATGTGTTATTAATAACTCAAAAAGAAAAGCAATCTTGAAAAATTTTCTTTCTATTTTATTTAAAAGAGGTGTGCTTTGTGATGTATACTTATATGATTCTCTTCAAGTTGTGGGAATAGATTATTGCCAGTTAGATGGAGAATATTTTGGCCTTACTAACAATAGATGTGAGGTAACGCTTTTGGAGTCAAATTTCTTTCTCGCAAACTTTTCAGATAACAATTAAAATATCATATTTTAATTCACATGTTTTTCTTTTGGTTAAAATTATTCTTTTATAGCAAATTTAAGCTTATTATTTATATATTAATAATTTTATAAATTGCAATATACTATAATTTAAACAATATTAATTAATCAAAATAGGGTGGTAAATGCAGGTGTTATCAAAAAACATATTTGAGCAAATAAATATTAGTAATTTAAAGGAAGAAATAATTGAAAACATCGTGAATTCAGATAATATAAGAATTGAAAGAATAATATCTTTTGGCCATAAATCGCCAAATGGATTCTGGTATGACCAAGATGAGAATGAATTTGTTATTGTTTTAGAAGGTGAGGCTACCTTAGAATTTGATAGAAATACATTAGTTTCATTGAAAAAAGGTGATTATATAATTATTGAAAAACATAAGAAACATAGGGTAATAAGCACAGCAAAGGATATTTTAACAATATGGCTAGCCATTTTCTATAAATAATAAGCTTAGTAAAATATAATGAAATTTATTATTTTTTTATTTTTTATAGCATATTTTTTTATAAATTTTTATGTATATTTTTGTATTAATAGGGCTTTATCATTAAATCTATTTTATAAAATTATACTCATAATTATAATATGCATAATGGTTTTTGGTGTCTATTTTATTAATAGACATTATTTAATAAGTGAAAATATAATCAAACCCTTTGCATTAATTTGTTATTCCTATTTAGGTTTTATTTTTCTATTATTCTCTTTTCTGGTTTTTTATGATTTAATCTCTCTTATATTTAACTTTTTTAATTTAAACTTACCTTATAATAAAGCATTTATATCTATTCTATTATTCACTATTGTGATTTTTATTTATGGTTATCTTGAGGCAGGTAATATTGTTATAAAAAAAGTATATATCAATTCTAGTAAAATAAATAAGGAAGTAAAAATTGCTTATTTATCTGACATACATTTAGGGATAACAACGCTAGAAGGAAGAGTTCGAAAGCTAATTAGACAATTAAAAAATATTAATCCTGATATAATTATTTTAGGTGGAGATTTTATTGACGGGCAACATGATAATATAGATAAATATGTCAACCTCTTTAGAGATTTAAATATAAGATATGGCAAATATGCCGTATTAGGAAATCATGAATATTATGCAGGAAGGTTATATTCTGAAGGTATAATAAAAAGTGCAGGTTTTGTTCTTTTAAATAATGAGAGTGCTATTATAAAGGATTTAAATATATGTATTACTGGTATAGAAGACATTGTAAGTGACAAAGCTAAAGAATTAAATCTCTTAAAGAGCAGTTATAATAATAAATGTTTTAATATTTATTTGAAACATAAGCCTATTGTAAATTCCAAGGCCATTAATTATTTTGATTTACAACTTTCTGGACATACCCATAATGGACAAATCTTTCCCTTTGGATTACTTGAGAAATTACACTATAAATATATGTCAGGTCTATATAAATTAAAAAATAATACTTTCATCTATGTGTCAAAGGGTACTCTCACGTGGGGACCTCCTATAAGAGTTTTGGCCAAACCGGAAATATCATTGATTAATATCAATAAAAATTAAACTCACTTAAATATTTATAACTTTTTCTATTATTAAAATAATTATTTTTAATTATTTATTTAAAAGCAGGCATATTCCTATAAAAACTTGTATGTATTGATGTATAAACAATTTCTTAGAATTGTTCTATTAAAAAACTTCATATTTTAATAAGTTCTTCATCCAAATTTTTTCATTGCTACAATAAAAAATAATAGTTGTGGTACCTATATCTAGTGCTAAAATTTTTGACATTGTTTTTATAGTAACATATTGGGGTTATCCCTATCAAGGCGTGTAAAATCAAGCATCCACTTTGGATAAAGTCTTGGCAATGCACTTACCCTATCTAACCTAGCAACTTCTTCGGCTGATAAATTCCATTCCACTGTTTTCAAGTTATCCATTAGTTGTTCTGGTTTTGTGGCTCCAATAATTACAGAGCTAACAGAGGGCTTGTTTAAAAGATAGTTTAGTGAAACTTGAGCTGCACTTGCACCATGAATTTTGGCTATATGTTCTACTTCATCAAGAATAGCATAGGCAACTTCTTCGTCAAGTTGTAAAAAATTTTGTTCTTCTTTGCTACGACGGGCGTCTTTTGGTCCTTGAGAGCCACGTGGATATTTTCCTGTCAAAAAACCACCCGCTAAAGGTGACCACGGCGTTAATCCTAAGCCTTGATCTTCACACAGCGGTAATAATTCATATTCTACATCCCTTGCTACAAGTGAGTAATAAGCCTGTAAAGATATGAATTTTTCCCAGTGATGTTTCTCAGAAATTGACAGGGCTTTCATCAATTGCCAGGCAAAAAAGTTGGAACAACCAAGATAACGTATTTTTCCCTGGTGAACAAGATCATTGAGCGCAGAGAGTGTTTCTTCTAAAGGAGTCATAAAATCATAGCTATGAACAATATATAAGTCAATGAAATCAGTGCCAAGGCGTTTTAAGCTATTCTCACAACTTTGGATTATGTGACGACGGCTTAAGCCAACATCATTAATTTCATTACTCATACGACCGCGCACTTTTGTTGCTAATATGATGTTGTTACGTTTGCCTTTTAGCGCTTTGCCGAGTATTTCTTCTGACTGACCATATGAATAAACATCAGCAGTATCAAAAAAATTTATACCACCATCTAATGCAATATCTACGAGTCGTTTTGCCGATGCTTGATCAAGTCCACCAATCTTTTCCCAATATCCCTGGGCTCCAAAACTCATAGTGCCAAAACAAAGTTCAGAGACAAGTAATCCAGATTTACCTAATTGGCGATACTTCATAAAGTACTCCTTAATGATTTTTTGAATGCGTGTTTATATAAATAAGCCTATAATGATATATATCAATAAAAATATTTGTAAAAATATATTATTAATATATAGAAGATAAATTTATGTTATTTAGTAGCTTTTTTAATATTTTTCTTTTAAAAATATTAAAAGAATATAGTATAAGTTCTGATATAATGGATAAAAATTATGGATTATGTTTAGATGCTGGTGGCACCTCAATTAAAGCAGCAATTATTGATAATAGTGGGAATTTATATGATTCAACATTTAAATGTTTTAATATAAACACTAATGCTCCAAAAGAAGAAGTTATAAATACATTTATTAATATAATAAATTATTATAGTGCAATTATTAATGAGAATAATCTCAAAATAAAAGGTATAGGTATTGGTATATGTGGACCCTTTGATTATAAAAAAGGTATATGTTTAATCCCGCCTAAGCTACATAAGTATAAGCACTTGTATGGTATTAATCTCAAAGAGATATTAATCTCTAGATTAGGTATTGAGAATATAGTATTTGAAAATGATGCTTTTGCATTTTTGTGGGGTGAAACATGGAAAGGACAGGCAAGAAAATATAACAGAGTAATTGGGTTAACTTTGGGCACTGGTTTGGGTTCTGCATTTTATGTAAACGGTGAAATTGTGGTTAGCGGCAAAGGTGTTCCACCTGATGGGTGGGTAGGAGGCTTATCATATAAAGATGGTATTGTAGAAGATTATATAGCAAGAAGGTGGATTTTATCAAAATATAGGGAATTATCAAATAACAAGGACAAGGAAACAATAGATGTTGTTGATATTGCTAAACTTGCTTATGAAGGTGATAAAATAAATATAGCTATATTTAGTGAGATGGGGGAAAGGCTAGGAGAGGTCATTTCACCATTTGCAGAAGCTTTTCAGGCTGAATGTATTGTTTTTGGGGGCCAAATTTCAAATGCTTTACCTCTTTTTATAAAGCCATTTAGAGAGCAATTAAAAGAAATAGGTTCTATAAAGAATATTTATAAAACAGTAGATACAAGTAAGAGCGCACTATATGGAATGGCTCGATTAATATTTAGGTAAAATTTAAATAATATTGGGTACTTAAAAGTTATGCATAATAAAAAAAATTTTAAATATTTAATTTTACTTATATTTTTTGTTATATCTTGCGCAGATAAATCTTCTTTAATATATAACAGTAATCAATTAATAGATTATAAATTAAGAAGGCCTTCATTTTGGATTTCAAAAGTAGCAAAACCAGATAAAATTATAATGAATAAACAGAATATTAAAGAGTTTAACAGAGAGATAATAAATATGAATTTAGTAAAGGATTTGCTAGATTCAAAAATCTTCAATAAAAAAAATGTATATAATGAGATTAAAAGCATCGTTAAAAATATGAGTAAAAGGAGGCTATATTTTATAGATGGTAGGTTAATAAATAAGTATTTTTATAAAAATTTATTAAGCAATATAGATCTTGAAATATATAATGATATTAAATTTAACTTTGCTTTTATAACAAGGTTTTCTAATCAGAAATTATTGCCAACAGATAGGAAGTTTTTTAATAAAAGAAATGATTTTTATTTTGATAGAAATCAAAATAATGGGCTAGATATTGGAACACCTGTAGTTGTTGCACATACTACAAAGGATAAGAAATGGTGTTACGTTCTCTCAGAATATAGCAATGGATGGGTAAAAAGTAAAAATATCGTTAAAGCAAGTAGAAACGATATTGAGTTGTTAAATATAATGAAAAAGGGAGTAATAATATCTAATAAAGCTGATTTATTTGCTGATAGAAACCTAACTGATTATATTGCTACAGCAAGAATGGGGGATGCATTTATTTATGTGAAAGAGCTTGAAAATCTATATGAGATATTATTGCCTTACAAAGATAAATATAATAATCTACGTTATAAAAGGGCATATATCAACTCTATTGATATTAATAAAGGTTATCTTCCTCTTACACAAAGAAATATTATAAAACAGGCATTTAAATTAATAAACAATCCTTATGGCTGGGGAGATATGGGTTTTGAGCAAGATTGTTCTAAATTTATACAACAAATTTTTTTATCATTTGGAATAAAATTGCCTAGAAACTCATATGCACAATCTTTAGTTGGTAAAAATATTTACAATTTCAATAAAAATAATATTAACAACAAAAGAAAAATTATTGCAAAAGATGCAGTTCCAGGCTTGACAATTATGTATATGCCAGGGCATATAATGTTGTATACAGGAAAACACAATGGTGATTATTATGTCATCCATGCTATATATCAAACTGAGGTTAAAATAGAAGAGACATATAAAAAATTATTAATCAATAAAGTTGAGGTTACTCCTCTAAATTGGGGAAAGAATACCTTGTTTAATAGAATAGAAAAAATTAATTTAATTACTAAATAAGACTTATATTAGGAGACTTACATTGAAAAAGGCAATACTTGTTTTAGAAGATGGTGAATATTTTTTAGGAAACAGTTTTGGTTCCCAGAAGGATACAATAGGCGAGATAGTATTTAACACTTCTATCACAGGTTATCAGGAAATATTAACAGATCCATCCTATTATGGACAGATTGTTGTTTTGACTAATCCACATATTGGTAATTATGGAATAAATGATATTGATAGAGAATCAGATAGAATCTACCTATCTGGTTTTGTTGTAAAAGAATATTCAAAGATTTATTCAAATCATAGAGCTCTTAAATCACTTGATGAATATCTGAAAGAATATAATATATCAGCTATTGAAAATATTGATACAAGGAAATTAGTTAGGCATATTAGGGATAATGGCTCTATGAATGCTATTATATCTGCAAACAATTTTGATGTTGATTATCTAGTTAAAAAATGCAAAGAGTTTCGACATATTAAAGGTGTTGATTTGGTAAGTGAAATTATTGACGATAAATATGAACAGACTAATTATTTTAATAGTAAAAAGGATGGTAAATATAATATAGTATTAATCAATTTAGGGGCAAAATATAGCATAATCAGATATTTAGAGACAGAAAATTGCAATGTTATAAATGTCTCTCCAAAGATTAGTTATGAAAAAATTGTGTCTTTAAAACCTGATGCTGTGCTTTTCTCTAATGGACCAGGTGACCCTGAGCCAGTATGTTATGCAATAGATTTAGCTAGAAAATTAATGGGTAAATATCCCTTATTCGGCATATGTTTGGGGTGCCAAATATTAGCATTGGCTATAGGGTGTAAAACTTACAAATTAAAGTTTGGACATCACGGCGGGAATCATCCCGTTAAGGATCTAAATAAATCAAAAATATATATAACTGCTCAAAACCATTGTTTTGCAATAGATAAGGATAGCATTGGCAGTGATATTGAGATAACCCATCTAAATCTAAATGATAATACTATAGAGGGCATAAAACATAAAAGATTCCCCTTGTACGCTGTTCAGTTTCATCCAGAAGGTGGCCCTGGGCCACATGATTGCAATGCTATATTCAAAGAATTTATAGGGATGTTATAAAAAGTGATAAATAGGACAATTATTATAATATTTTCCTTTTTAATACTTCTAATTACATTTATTGCAGGGGTGCTCTTATACTATGAGAACTATCTATATAAAAATGTTCAAACATTAGAAGTTAATATTGAAAAGGGTGAACCTTACAGTGAAACCTATGAAAAGATATTTGAAAACGTTAAAACACCACCTTTCTTTGATATTTATTTAAGGATCTTTTTAGATTTTGATAAAAAGAGGAAGTATGGTTTTTATTACGCTGAAAATATAACAATAAAGGAATTTTTAAAAGATATAATGTCAGCAAAAGAATATTTAATTAAAATCGTTATAATTGAGGGTTTAAATATATATGATATAGCCTCACTTCTAGATGATAAAGGGATTGTAAGCAAAAAAAAATTTATAAATGAATGTTTTAATAAACCTTTTATTAAAAGTTTAACTAATCTAGATATTATTTCAATTGAAGGTTTCTTATATCCTGATACTTATTATTTTCCTAAAAGCAGTGGTGCAAAAAAGATTATAGAAAAAATGTATCATAATTTTATGAAAAATTTGCCACCAGGATTTCCTGAGAATATCAAAAAAAATGGTCTTACCTTTTATGAAGGTATAACTTTAGCTTCAATAATTCAGAAAGAAAGTTACATTGATGATGAATACCCAATAATTGCTTCAGTTTTTTATAACAGATTAAAAAGAAATATGAAACTTCAAGCAGATCCAACAGTGATTTATGGGATATATAGAAAATTTAATGGAAATCTTAAAAGAGTTGATTTAGAAGATAGGTCAAATAAATATAATACTTACATATATAAAGGCTTACCCCCTACACCAATTTGCAATCCCTCTAAAGAAGCTTTAAAAGCTGTTATTAACCCTGCTGATACCAACTATTACTATTTTGTTGCAAAAGGTGATGGTAGGCACTATTTCTCTAGAACCTATCAAGAGCATTTAAGCAAGATAAGACAATTATATAGATAAATTTATTTAATGGGTTTTATAAAGAAGAAGCGTTTAAATTTGCTAAATCCTAAGCGTTCATAAAATTTTACAGCTCTATTATTATCTATTTTACACAGTAATTGTATCCTTTTGTAATTTAGCTTTTTACAAAAATTCTCAACAAATTCCATAAGTTTTATGCCATAACCAAATGTTCGATAATCTTTTTCTATATATACATCTTCTATATAACATATATTTCCGCCTTCAATTGTTGATATTAGGGTTTGTAGGCTACACATGCCAATTATCTTCTTATCTAATTCTATTACAACTATAAAGCTGTTTTCACTATTTATAATATTTTTGTACGCCCATTCTATATTTTTTCTATCTCCTTCAAATTCCCCTTCAAAGGCTAATAGTTTTAAATGTAGCTCAACTATATTATCTAAATCACTAACAGTAGCTAATCTTATATTAATCGACATAGCTTACCTGATCTTTATCTTCTACGATAAACTCTACTTCATCATGATAGGATATTCTAACTTTTTTTAACAGTATTTTTTTATTATTTTTCAATTTTATATGTTTTTTAGTATATAATTTAATCTTTTTCTCACCTATATATAGATATCCATCTTTATATAAACCAATTAGCTTTGAACAAACCTCATTAATATTTGCATTAAAATCCGTATCTTTATTACACTTTAAATAATAATCACTAATCTTTTTTTCTTTGCCTTTATAGTTAATAACTGTTGCTGAA